>JACPZX010000029.1 GCA_016195325.1 Acidobacteriota bacterium | reverse complement strand
TCGATGTCGATCGGCCTCGATCTCGGCACCTCCGCCGTCAAGGCGCTCCGTCTCGATGACGACGGTCGCGTCGTCGCGGCCGTGCATCGCCCGCTCCGCGTCCGGCGCGCTCGCGGAGGGAGAGTCGAGCAGGATCCCGGCGAGATCCTCGAGTCGGCCCGGCAGGCCCTCGAGGCGATCGGCGGGACGCCCGGGGAGCACCTCGGAATCGCCACGCAGCGATCCACGGTCCTCTTCTGGGATCGCGACAGCGGCCGGCCGCTCACCCCCGCGTATTCGTGGCAGGATCGGCGCGGCGAAGCGATCTGCGAGCGGGCGCGGCGACGCCACGCGAGATCGGCGCCGTCGAACGCAAGCGATCTCGCCGACTGGATTCACGCGCGCACTGGACTGAGGTTGAGCCCGCACTACGCGGCGTCGAAGCTCGCATGGGCGCTCGAAAACGAAGCCGGGCTCCGGAGGAAGGTCGCCACCGGCCGCGCGCTCTGGGGGACCCTCGGCGCGTACGTCGTCTGGCATCTCGGCGGCCGGTCGATCCACGCGATCGATCACGCCAACGCGCAGCGCACCCTGCTCTTCGACCTGCGCACGCGCGGATGGAGCCCGAGCCTCTTCCGGCTCTTCGGCCTCGAGGCGCTCCTCGAGGCGCCGGCGCTCCCCGATCTCGTCCCGACGATCGCGAGCTTCGACATCGAGGTGAAGTTGGGGAGCGGGCGCCTCCACCTCCGCGCGATCACCGGAGATCAGCAGGCCGCGATGGTGGCGCTCGGCGTCCGGAGCGAGGGGGACACCGTCATCAACTACGGGACGGGAGCCTTCGTCCTCGAGTTCACGGGCCGTGAGCGGAAGGATGTCCGCGGGCTCCTCACGACCCTCCTCGCGTCATGGCGCGAGGGAAGCGCGCCGCGCTCCCGGGACGTCTACGCCCTCGAAGGGAGCGTGAACGCGGCCGCCGCGGCGATCGAATGGGCGCAGAAGCGGCTCCGGATCCGCGTGCCGATGAGCCGGATCGATGCCTGGCTGCGAGGAACCCGATCGCCCCGATCGCGAAAACCCGGCGTCTGGTTCCTTCCCGCGGTCGCCGGCCTCGGCGCGCCGCACTGGGACGCGTCGGCTAGCCCCGCGTTCTTCGGAGACGCTCGCGGCGCCTCGCCGCGCGATCTCCTCCGCGCCGTCGTCGCTTCGATCGCGTTCCGCTGCACCGAGATTCTCCGGGCGGCATCGTGGAGATCTGGCCGCCCGACGGGGGAGCGACCGATCTTCGTCGCCGGCGGGCTCGCGCGCTGCCGGACGCTTCTCCAGGCCCAGGCCGATCTTCTCCAGAGAGAGCTGCTCGTGAGCGACGAAGCGGACGCCACCGCCGTCGGCGCGGCGCGGATGGCGCTCGGGGGACGGAGGGGAGTGCTTCCCCGGGTGCGGCCCGTGCGCGGGCGGATCATCCGACCGCGCATCTCACGAGACGAGGCGGAGGGCCGGTTCGCGGAGTGGTCCGAGGCGGTCTATGGCGGGCGGGTCGGGTCCGACCGGAAGAACAGGTAGACGGGTGCGGTCTCGACGGCAACGTGAACCCGGACGCGCGAACCCGAAACATGGACGTTGCTTATCCACAATCAGGCAGGTAATCTTGCTCCATCTTCAGGGGGCATCCCCCGTCATCGCGGCGCGAAACGGATGGTGGGTCCATCCAGGTCAGGAGACGCGTCATGAAGCAGCGAGTGCTCACCGCCGTCCTCGTCATGTGGGTCCTGCCGAGCCCGGCCGTCGCCCAGCCGGTCCGGATCGGATCGGAGTTCCAGGTCAACTCATACACGACGAACGCTCAGATCCGCCCCTCCGTCGCCGTGGACGCTTCGGGCAACTTCACGGTGGTCTGGTCGAGCAAGCTCCAGGACGGTTCCGCCGACGGCGTCTTCGGACAGCGCTTCAGCAGCGCCGGCGTGCCGCAGGGGACAGAGTTCCAGATCAACGCGTTCACGACGGGTGAGCAGAAGCGTGCCTCCATCGCCGTGGACGGCTCGGGCAACTTCGTGGTGGTCTGGGCGAGCTTCGGCCAGGATGGGCCCTCCTTCGGCGTCTTCGGACAGCGATTCGGCAGCGGCGGGGCGCCGCAGGGCGCCGAGTTCCAGATCAACACGTACACGACGGGCAACCAGCAGCGGCCTTCCATCGCCGCCGACGGCTCGGGCGACTTCGTGGTGGTCTGGGACAGCTCCAGCCAGGACGGCGACACCTACGGCGTCTTCGGGCAACGCTTCAGCAGCGCCGGGACACCGCAGGGCGCCGAGTTCCAGGTCAATACCTACACGACGAGCACCCAGTACTACCCGTCCGTCGCGTCGGATGCCGCCGGCGACTTCGTCGTGGTCTGGGCCAACTTCGGCCAGGACGGAGACGGCCTCGGGATCTTCGGCCAGCGGTTCAGCAGCGCCGGGTCGCCGCTGGGATCCGAATTCCAGGTCAACACCTACACGACGGACCAACAGCAGCGGCCTTCCGTCGCCATGGACGGATCGGGGAGCTTTGTGGTGGCCTGGGACAGCCGCTATCAGGACGGCCCCTACACCGGCGTCTTCGCGCAACGATTCGACAGCGCCGGGGCGCCGCAGGGCGCGGAGTTCCGGGTCAGCGCGTACACGACGACCGGTCAGTACTCCGCGTCCATTGCCGTGAGCGGATCGGGCGACTTCGTGGTCGCCTGGGAGAGCTACGGCCAGGACGGTTCCTCGTCCGGCGTCTCCGCGCGGCGCTTCGGCAGCACCGGGGCGCCGATGGGGTCGGAGTTCCAGGTCAACACCTACACGACGAACACTCAGTACTACCCCTCGATCGCCGTGGACGGCACGGGCCGCTTCGTCGTGATCTGGCAGAGCTACCTGCAGGACGGTTCGTCCCACGGCATCTTCGGCCAGCGGCTCTGCAACGACGCCGACGGCGACGGCGTCTGCGACGGCTCGGACAATTGCCCGGCGATCGACAACCCCGGGCAAGTCGATTTCGACGCGGACGGGGTGGGGGACGCCTGCGACAACTGCGTCTCCGTCTACAACCCCACTCAGGCGAACAGCGACATTCAGCCTGAAGGGGACGCCTGCGATCTCACCGTCACTTTCCCCCTTACGACCAACGACGTGAACTGCGCCGGCGCGCCGCCGACCATCACCTGGACCGGGGAGACGTACGACCGGTTCAAGGTCTTCGTCGCGACGGCGCCGACCTTCACGGGAACGGGGAAGACGACGAGCGGGAGCAGTCTGCTGAGGACGACCTCGTGGCCCGTCCCGGCGAAGAAGTGGGCGAAGGTGTGCGCCGCGGCCAACCCGGATATCTACATCAAGGTCCTCGGCAGGACGAAGGGGACGAGCCTGATGGAGTCGACCGAGGTCGTCACGATCCAGGTGCCGTAGATCGCGAAGCAGCACGTCCGCGCACGACGTCGGCCCCGGCGAGAATCCGCTCGATCAGTCTCGCGCCTGTCGGGCCGACATCCCTTCCCACCCGCTCGAGAGACGGCCGCGGGTCCTGACAGCGACCGCTCCCGTCGACGCTCACGGACGATTCACCTGCAAGCCCGCTCGCGCGCACCCTCCCGAGAATCGAATCGACCCACGCGTCGTCGATCGGGTCGATCGCTTCGGATGCGGCCCGCAACGCGTTCAGGAAGTCCGCCGCTCTGCGCACGGCGGCGGGCAGCCACGGAAGCCGCGGCTCGGACGTCGCGGCGGCCACGAGCGCCCAGGTGGCAAGCGCCTGCGCGCGAAGGGACAGCGAGAAGCCGCCGTCGGAGTACTGCGCTCCGAGCAGCCCCGCGAGCGCGGGGAGCCCCTCCGAGCGGGAGAGGCGGCCGTCGTCCGCCAGGTCGGCCAGGACGTGGAGCGCGGCCTCCTCGATGAACCCGGGCTCGTCACGGCGCTGGCGAGTCGCCGGCGAGGCCTGCGTGGAAGGCTCGACTGGTCGGGTGACGACGTTCATGAGGCCCCCTTGAGCGCGTCCGGACGTGGCGCTCGTGCCGGAGGTGATGACTTCGATCTCTTCGACGGCGTCGAGGTTCAGGTTCTGCCCGGTGGCTCCGCTCGCCGCATCGGCGACGTCCCCCGTTCCGAGCTCAATCTGCAGTCCCGTAGCACGGCCGCCCTGCACGTTTGGATTGCCGTCGCCGCCCGAGTCGGTGGCACCGGGCGTGAGAGTCAACACGTCCTGGAAGTTGCCGCCAATCACCGGCAGGCTGTCGATGGACTCGGTGTTGAAGTTGCTCTCGGTCATGGTGCTCGAGGTGTCGACGATGTTGCCGTGCGCCACGACTCCCGGATGACCGCCCTGAACGACGGCCCGTTCCGGAACCCCAAGGGCCTCCCCGTGACCGGGGCCGCCCGCCCCGAAGCACCCCGTGAACGACACGAACTCCGGCATCGGCAGCGGCTGATCGACGCGCATCGGATTTCCGTCCGGATTCACGACGATCGAATCGTCCACGGCGACGAAAGAGGTGAACGGGCTCATCAGGTGGAAGGCGAGAGCCAGCGACGTGACCTGGGCTTCGATCTCGGGTCGGGCCGCGTCACCCGGCCGCATGAGCCATTCCTGGATCCTCTGGCGCGCCCAGACCGAGGCCAGCGCCGCGTGGCTCCGTGCGCGATCGGGCAGAGACACCTCGACCTGCTTTTCCCACGGAACGCCGCCGAGACGCCCACGGACGATGATGCGGTCGGTGCCGCCCCAGAGATACCGGCCGACCACCGACAGCGTCTGCCCGGAGTAGAGGTCGGGAAGCTGCGCAGGCTGCACGTCCTCCACGCGCAGGTTGCCCCAGTCGATCGAAAGGTCGGTCAGGTAGGGTTTCGTCACCCAGCTCTGGAACCTCTCGACGGCCTCCTTCTCCTTCCCGTCGGGACGGATGTACTGGTAGGCGCCGTGACCGAGGTCGGCCATTCCCCGGAGAAGATGGTGGTTCACCGACGAGCCGATGCCGAGCGTGAAGATCCGGGCGTCGCCGCGACGCTCGCGCACGACGCGGAAGATGTCCTCCTCGTTACCGATGAAGCCGTCCGTGAGGAAGACGACGATGCGGATGCAGCTCGCGTCCCGCGGCTGCGAGAGGGCGGCGTCGAACCCCGCCAGCATCTCGGTGCCGCCCGATCCGCTCATCCCGTCGACCGCGGCGAGGCCGCGCTCCACGTTCGCCTGCGTGTTCGCCAGCGGCTCGGGCGCGAGCACGGTCGCCGAACCATCGAATCGGACGATGTTGAACCGATCCCGGGGCCCCAGCGTCCGCAGAGCGAGCCGCATGAAGCGCTGCGACATCTCGATCGGCGGTCCATTCATGCTCCCGGACTGATCCAGGACGAAGAGGATCTCCTTGGGCGCGGCCTCGTCGGAGGTGACCTCCGCGTTCGGCTGGACCAGCAGCGCGAAGAAGCCGTCGTCGTCCTCGCGATGGGCCAGCACGCCGACCTCGGGGAGCTCGGCCGCCACGTCCCACCGGAGCATCAGATCCTTGTTCGGCAGCGTGTCCCCCCGAGCCAGCTTCACCTGCGCGCGGGAGGAACCAAGCGATTTCACGACGATCTTGTGGCTCTCGCTCGTGATCGAGTGGATCGGCACGCCCGCGTCGACATCCACCGTGATCGCGATGTCGTGCGCGGTGTGCCTCCCCGGCTCGAGGTGAATGGTGGAGGGGAGTGGAACGCCGGCGGCGCCGGCCGGCGCGGCCCCCGTGGGGGAGTATCGAGGGCCGACGACCATCGGGTAGAGAAATCGATAGGCGCCGTCGGCGAAGGAAAGGATGTCGATGTATCGCAGGTGGATCCTGATTTCGTTTCCGGGCGCGATGTTGCTCACGGACTGCGTGAAGACGTTCGGCCGCTCCTGCTCGAGAAGCGAAGCGGTGTATCCCGCGGCCCGCGCGGCTTCGTACGTCTTCCGGGCCTCCTCGCGGCGCCGGATCGCTCCCTGGATGCGCCGCTCTCCCACCTCGAGGACGAAGTCGTCGACGGCCGCTCGCTCGGGGAGCGGGAAGACGTACGTCGCTTCGATCGGTGTCTCGAACGGGTTGCCGAAGGTCTGGACGACCTCCACGCGCGCGACGAACCCGGTGACTTCCGCGCGCACTTCCGTGTGACGGAGGGGCATGGGGACGAATGCGCCGGCGGCGTCCCGCGCCTCGAGGATACCCTCACCCGGCCGGTCATTGTCGGGACCAGCAGCCATTGTGAATTGCAACGGCCAACAAATGACAAGGGAGAGCGTCAGGGCACGTGCGACGAACGACGTGGAGATGCGCATGGGGTCCCTCCATCGCGTCGAATGCGATCTTTAATGGCTCGCACTCTCGATGGACACGGAGGGACGCGAAAGGTGCACGACCGCGATGCCGAAGGATCGGGGGCCGGGGATCGGTCGCCGGGCCGGCCTCTTGACCCGTATGCATGAAACAGCCATACTTATGCATATGAGAACCACACTCAACATCGACGACGATCTCCTGCGAAAAGCCCAGCGGCTGAGCGGCATGAGTGAGAAAACCGCGGTCGTTCACGCCGGGCTCGAGGCGCTGATCGCGCTGGAAAGCGCAAGGCGGCTGGCGGCGCTTGGAGGGACCGAGCGGAGACTCCGGCGCGTCCCCCGGCGGAGGCCCGGGAAGGCGTCCTAGTGCTCGCGGACACATCCGTCTGGGTGGACCACCTGCGCGGGGGCAACGCCGCGCTCGTGTCACACCTCGAACGCGGGGAGGTCCGGTGTCATCCCTTCGTGATCGGGGAGCTGGCCTGCGGCCGACTCGCGAACCGCAGGGAGGTGCTCGCGCTCCTGGAGTCCCTTCCGCAGGTGCGGCGCGCGGAGCACGACGAAGTGCTGGCCTTCGTGGAGTCGAACGGCCTCGGCGGGTCGGGAATCGGGTGGATCGACGCCCACCTCCTGGCCTCGGCGAGGCTCAGCCACGTGCCGCTCTGGACCCTCGACAGGCGCCTGGCCGCCGTCGCGCGCTCACTGCTCAGGGCTTGACGTGCACCTCGACCAGGTTGCTGAACGTGAGCCGATCCGGGCTCTTTCCCTTCAAGAGCAGGTCCTGCGCGAAGACATGGATGAAGAGGATCGGGCTCGCCGCGTTCGTCTTCACCGCTTTCGCGCACACGCTCTTCCAGGTCTTCGCGGGCGGCGTGTAGCTCGTCACCTTCAGGAAGCCCGAGCCGCTCGACACCCGGTTGTTCGACGGGAAAGTCGAGACGGGGCTGATGAAGACCTTGAACTGGTCGTACATCCCCTTGTCCCACGTGATCGTCGGCCCCGCCGCAGTCGGAATGCTGCAATCGACAAAGGTCCCGCCCGCCGGGGCCGTGACCATGACGTCGCAGGCATCGCCGACGCCGTCGTGGTCGGTGTCGTCCTGCGTGGGATTGTACGTCGAGAGGCAGTTGTCGAAATCGTCGCAGACGCCGTCCGCGTCGGCATCCCCCGCGGAGCACGAGAGCGACCCCAGGAAGCGCTGCGCGAAGATCCCGTACCCCGAGCCGTCCTGGTCGCCGCTCGACCACGCCACGACGAAATCGCCCAGAGGGTCCATGGCCACGCTCTGCTCGGTCTGACGGTTGGGGGTGAAGGTGTTGGCCTGGAACTCCGGGCCGGTCGCAACCCCGCCGGCATCGAAGGGACGGCCGAAGACGCCGAACCTCGAGCCATCCTGATCGAAGCTGCGCCACGTGACGACCATGCCGCCGTTCGTGTCCATGCCGACGGAAGTCCCGAGCTGGCGGCCGGTCGTGAAAGTGTTGACCTGGAACTCGCCCGCGACGGGAGAGGCGCTCGAGTCGAATCGCCGGGCGAAGACGCCGTAGTCCGAGCCGTCCTGGGCGTAGCTGTTCCATGCAACGACGAAGTTGCCGAGAGGATCCATCGCGATCGAGGGAACCGCCTGATCGCCGGTCGTGAAGGTATTGATCTGGATCTCGGCCGAGGCCGGAGTCCCGGTCGAGTCGAACCGCCGGCCGAAGATGCCGTATCCCGATCCGTCCTGTCCCTGGCTCTCCCAGGCCACGACGAAATTGCCGGAGCTGTCCGCGGCGACCGCCGGGCTTCTCTGGTAGTCGGTCGTGGTGGCGTTGACCTGGAACTCTCCTCCCTGGGGGGCTCCGGACGAGTCGAACCTCTGGCCGAAGACGCCGAACTGCGAGCCGTCCTGGCCGAAGCTCGACCAGACCACGACGAAGTTTCCCGCGCCGTCCGAGGCGATCGACGGGCCGTACTGGCCGGCGGTGGTGTACGTGTTCACCTGGAACTCTCCAGCCAGCGCGACCCCGTTGGAATCGTACCGCCTGGCGAAGACGCCGCCCAACGAGCCGTCCTGTCCTTTGCTGTTCCAGACTACGAAGAGATTTCCCGTGGGGCCGATGGCGACGACGGGAAGGGACTGGTCGCCGGTCGTGAAGGTGTTGACCTGGAACTCGCCTCCCACGGGCGCGCCGCTCGCGTCGAACCGCTGGCCGAAGATGCCGAGCCCCGAGCCGTCCTGCCCGTAGCTCTGCCACACGACCACGAAGTTGCCGAAAAGGTCCACGGCCGTCGCCGGGGTGGACTGATCGTCCACGACGTACGTGTTGACCTTGAACTCCGAATCGTTCCGGACGGCTTGCGCGGGGAGCGGAGCGAGAGAGCACACGATCACAAGCGCGCGCACGACGAGGCGTCGCATCTTCTGGGTACCTCTGGCAGCCGGTGCCGAAAGGACTCCGCCCGGATCGACTCGACGAGCCGCGCCACGCGATTCCGCCCCGGGCGTCGCAACGGAATCGTGGCCGACGTCCCATGCTACCGCAGCGGGAGCGCGGGTCACAAGGGAGACGGGTCGACGTGGTACGCTTTCTCCTGCGCCCGCCCCGCTCGAAAGGAGAGCCCGCATGAGAACACTCCCGATGGATCGAACAGCCATTCTGGTTGCGATTCTCGCTGCCCTCACCATTCCCGTGATTCTCGCGGCCGCCGAGCCGGCGCCGACGTCCGGCCTCGTCTCCCTCGCCCTCCCCGGCGCCACGGCGGACGGCCTCACCCTCGATTACCTCGCCGTCGATCGGGGACGCCACCGCGTCTGGGTCCCCGCGGCGGGGAGCGGCAACACGGTCGTCATCGACACGAAGACGCAGGAGATGACCAAGGTCGAGAAGTTCCCCACGGCCGAGGTGGAGCGCCGCGGCGTCAAGCGGCTGGTCGGCCCCAGCTCGGCGACGGTAGGCGACGGCTTCGTCTACGTCGGCAGCCGCGCCGACTCGAGCGTCTGCGCGATCGACGCGGCGACCCTCGCGCGCGCCGGCTGCGTCACGCTCCCGTCGTCGCCGGACGGCGTCACGTACGTGGCCTCGAAGAAAGAGGTGTGGGTCACGACGCCGCGCGACAACTCGCTCACGATCCTCGATGTCTCGAAGCCCGCCGCCCCGGCGCTCGGCGGCACGATCAAGCTGGAGGGCGGTCCCGAGGGGTACGCGGTGGACGACCTCAAGGGGTTCTACTACACCAACCTCGAGGACAAGGACCGGACGCTCCGCATCGACGTGACCTCCCGCAAGGTCGTCGCCGACTGGGCTCCCGCCTGCGGCGAGAGCGGCCCCCGTGGGCTCGCGATCGACTCGAAGAGCCAGATGCTGATGGTCGCCTGCACCGACCACGTCGAGGTCCTGGACGCGGGGTCGGACGGTAAGATCCTCTCGAAGCTCGATACGGGAGCGGGGGTGGACAACCTCGACTACCTGCCGTCGTCGCGCGCTCTCTATGTCGCGGCCGCCGGCGCCGCGATGCTCACCGTGGCGCACGTCGACGAGAAGGGGATTCTCGCGAGCACGGCCTCGACCGCGACCGCGAAGGGGGCGCGAAACGCCGTCGTCACCGACGACGGGGTCGCGTACGTCGCCGACGGACCCGAGGGGAAGATCCTGATCGTCACCCCCCGCTGAGCGCCCTCACCGCGCGACGGCGAGCGCCTCGGTCAGGCGTGAAAACTCGTCCTCGAGCTCCTTCAAGAGCGGCGTCGCGCCGTCGACGCTTCCGGTCTTCGCGTGGGCTTCGAGATCGGCGCAGATTGACGACATGCGCGCGACGCCCATCGTGCCCGACGCTCCCTTGAGGGAGTGCGCGGAGGCACGGAGCGCTCCCGCGTCCATTCGCGCGACCGCCTCCCGGATGCTCGCGAGGGTGGAAGGCACCTCGTTCAGGAACGATTCGATGAGATCGGCGAGAAAAGCCGGGTCCTCCTCTCCGACCTGCCTGGCCAGCCGTTCCATGATCTCCCGGCCAGCCGTCACGTTGCTCCTGGAGGCTGTGCCCCCGGCGGGTCCGGGCGTGAGGGATTCAGGCTCCGCGGGAGTCAGCCAGCGCGCGATCGCGGCCTCCAACGTCTGCTTCGTCACGGGCTTCGTGACGTAGTCGTCCATCCCCGCCTCGAGACATTTCTCCCTGTCGCCTTCGAGGGCGTTGGCGGTCATCGCGACGATTGGCGTGTGCGTTCCCTTCCCCCGCTCCGCGTCGCGGATCGCCCGCGTCGCCTGGTACCCATCCATCTCGGGCATCAGGCAGTCCATCAGCACGACGTCGTACGGGATTCGCGCCACGGCCTCGACCGCCTCCAGACCGTTGGCCACGACGTCAACGCTCAGGCCGAGCTTCTTCAACATGTGGACCGCGACCCTCTGATTCACCTCGTTGTCCTCGACGACGAGGACTCGCGCCCGCGCCCGCGCCTTCTCCTCCTTGAGGGAGTGCCGCGTCACGAGCGGCCTGGATGCGGGTTCGCTCACGCGATCCGCGCTTGGATTTGCGCCTGAGAGACTCCTCATGCAATCGTAGAGCTGGGATTCGCGGACGGGCTTGGTCAGGTAAGCGTCCACGCCCGCGCGCTTCGATTCTTCCGCGTGCCCACGGATGCCCACGGACGTCAGCATCAGAATCCTCGCGGGCGCCAGGGCCGCGTCGGCGCGAATGGCGCGCGCCACCTCCAGACCGTCCATTCCCGGCATCTCCATGTCGAGAATCACGATGTCGAACCGGTCGCCCTGCGCCGAATCCCTCAGCATCGCGAGAGCGCGAGGACCGTCCGCGGCCTCCTCGGACTCCATCCCCCAGTTGCGGGTCTGGGCGCGAAGAATCATCCGGTTCGTCTCGTTGTCGTCCACGACGAGGGCTCTGAGCCCCCTCAGGTCCTTGCGGGGAACGGTCCGGCTCATGGAGCTCGTCTGGCTCCTCTCGAGCCGTGCGGTGAACCAGAAGGTGCTCCCCTTCCCGGGCTCGCTGACGGCCCCGACCTCACCCCCCATCGCCTCCGCGAGCTGGCGGGAGATGGCCAGCCCCAGACCCGTCCCGCCGAACCGGCGAGTCGTGGACGCGTCGGCCTGCGTGAACGGGAGAAAAAGGCCGGCGAGGCTGTCGGGCGCTATGCCGATGCCCGTGTCGCTGACGTCGACCCGCACCGTGACGGCGTCGGCCGACTCCTCGAGGGCCCTGACGCGGACGATGACCTCTCCCTTCGCAGTGAACTTGACGCCGTTGCTGAGGAAATTCGTGAGGATCTGTCTGAGGCGCCCCGGGTCGCCGCGCAGCGAGATCGGGACGTCCGGGTGGACGAGACATCCGATCTCGAGCTTCTTCTCGTGAGCGCGCTCGGCCAGGAGCTCCAGCGCCTCCTCCACCATCGTCCGAACGTCGAAGTCGATGATCTCTATGTGCAGCTTGCCCGCCTCGATCTTGGAGAAGTCCAGGATGTCGTTGATGATCGTCAGGAGCGCCTGGCCGGACGTCCGAATCGTCTCGGCGTACTGTCTCTGCTCTTCGTTCAGCGTCGTATCCATCAACAGCCCGGTCATCCCGATCACGCCGTTCATCGGGGTGCGGATCTCGTGGCTCATGGTGGCCAGAAACGACGACTTGGCCCTCGTGCCCGCCTCGGCGGCCTCCTTGGCCTCTCGAAGCACGGCTTCCGCGGCGCGGCGCTCGGTGATGTCCTCGACGGTGCCGACCCGTCCGGTGACCTTCCCGTCCGCGTCCCTCACCGCCGTGGAGCGCGCGTGCACCCAACGCTCGGAGTCTCCGGGGCGTTGATATCTGAACTCGAGTGAGAGCTCGCGACCCTCGGACGCCGCGGCGGCGGCCTCCCGGAGCACCCGCTCGCTGTCCTCGGGGTGGAGCGCCCTCTTCCACCCGGCACCGAGGCTCTCGGGAAGAGTGAGCCCGGCTATCTCCTGCCAGCATGGGTTGGTGTAGAGGCACATCCCGGAGGCGTCCATCTGGAAGATTCCGACGGGGGCCGACGCGGACAGGGACCGGAACCGTTCCTCGCTCTCCATGAGCTCCGACGTCCGCAGATCGATCTGCTTCTCGATTCCAAGATTGATCGCCTCCAGCTCGGCCTGCCGTTCCGCCGTCTCCTTCATCTCGGCGACCCCGCGCCGGCACGAGGCGATGAGGAAGAAATCGCAGAAGACGACCCAGCCGGCGTGCTCCAGGGACCTCCACACCGTCGGCGTCAGAACGCCGTAGATGGACTGCGGCCATATGACGCCGCGCACGAGATGGTCGATGGCGACAGCCGCCGACGCGGAGACGAGGACCCTCCAATCGCGGTAAAAGGCGACGAACGCGAGAGATCCGAAGACGATGAAGTGGGTCTCGATCCGACCGCCCGTGAACTGGATGAGAAGGCCGCCCATCAGCATCTGGGCCACGGCGATGACGTGACGCGTCGCCGGCGCCGCCGGCCGCGTGAACACCATGAAGATCGGAAAGCTGACGACGGCCGCCCCGAGGAACACGGCCGCAATGACGTGAGGGTGCACGGCGCTTTCGAGGCCGCCCCACGTGCGCGGTGAGATCCACTCGGCGAACGCCATGCCGGCCAGCCACTCGAAGACGAGGAGGCCGACGAAGATGCGGTCGGTCTGCGCCGCCAGCGCGCGCCAGCGCGACGCCAGGATCTCGCCGGCTCTTCCCGCGATGGACGGGGCAATTCCTGCGAAAGATTCGGCTTGCCGCATCGCGCGCTCCATCATTCTCTTCCCCCCGTCTCGGCGTGCAGCGCGCACCCGAACACGAGCGTTCTGTCGATCGCCGGCGTCCCGCCCGTGACGAGCGCGACGATGGCGCTCCGTCCGGCGTTGTCCCCCTCGTGCCCGCGCATGGACGTGACGCCGCCTGCGAAACGGAGAATCCCACCCGAGTCATAGAGAAGAGTCTGCCCGGAAGTCTCGAGTCCGAAGCGATCCGCCTCCCGGCCCCCGGCGTCGGCGACGACGGTCACGCCCGGAATCTCCTCAGCCGTTCGCCACAGGACATTCTCGACCCACGAGCGCGGGACGTCGCGCGGCGAGAGGACGACGACGTGAGCGTCGAGTCGCCCCGCGAGAGTCGCCATGATTCGGGACAACTCCGCCAGACTCGCGCGCGTGCACGAACATTGCGGATGAGCCGCCATGACAAGTGTCGGGAGCCCCGGTTTCCGCAAGAGGGCGGTCGCCTCCGGCCACCGGGCGGGAGTCCCGCCCTGCACGCCCGGCGTCGTATCGAAGACGAGGAGCATGCCGAGGCCGAGGACGACTCCCCCGACCCATACTGCCCCGAACGACACGGCGACGATCCGGCTGCTGTTCATCGGCGATCTCGCGTCTCCTTCGCAACCCGATCGTCCGGGGCGGGCACTCGGCGTCAGAGACCACCTGCATCGTCGAATGGGCGGGCCCTGAATGACTCATCGGCGAATCGATTGGAAACTTGATCCCGGTGCCGCAGGGCGGGGATGATCGAGCGATTGGAATTCGATGCGCGATTCTGTAGCGAATCAATAACGCGCGCTACTTGCCGGGGTACCAGGCGACCTTTCCGTCGAAGCTCGACGCCGTGACGAGATCGACCCGGCCATCCGCGTCGAGGTCTCCCGCGGCGAGGTAGAAGGGGATGTCGGCGAATCCCTGTTTGGCTCCAGTGCCGTCGGGGTCCTCGCTCACGATGTGCGGCGTGACCGCGGGGACGGAGCCGCCGCCATTCTCGTACCACGCGATCGTGTCGTTCGAGATGAACGCGGCGACGATATCGACGTCACCGTCGCCGTCCACGTCAGCCGCCCGCGCGCCCGCGACGAACGCACCCGAGACGGCCACGTCGTGCTCCGTGAAGGCGGGGGGCTTCGCCCCGGTGCTCTCGAACCAGGCGACGGTCCCGCTCGTGGGGTTGGTCCATCCCCCCACGAGGTCGAGATCGCCGTCCCCATCCACGTCGGCGGCGCCGAGGTTGCCCCGCGACGTGGCCGGCAGCGCCTTGACCTGATGGAAGGCGAGCGAGGCCGGCGTCCCTCCGAGATTCTCGAACCACGCCACGCCGAGCGCGCCGACGTACAGGATGTCGAGATCCCCGTCCCTGTCCAGATCTGCAGACGACACGTCGACTCCGGCCACGTCGAAGTTCCGGCCCGAGACGAGAACGTGCGGGATGAAGGACGGCGCGGCCGCGCCGTCGTTCCGGTACCAGACGAGACGGGGGAAGGGATCCGAGCCCCCGAGAAGGGATCCGGCGACGACGTCCTGATGGCCGTCCCCGTCGATGTCCCCGGTGGCGACGGTGGTGGCCGCCGGAAGCATCGCGATCAGTCTCTGGCTCTGGGTCGCGGATGCCGGGGGCGAGGTCAACGCGATGCAGAAAGCGCTGAAGAGGAGGAATGCAGGGGAGCGACGGAGGGAGGACGGTCGGTGCGTCACGGCGCCACTTCCTGTGTGCTTGCCACGGGATCATACGGCGATCCCGAAGCGGCGTCATTATTTTTTCTGCTCGACGGAATGAAGCCTCGTGCGGGTGGTCGTCTCTCAACCCGTGCGCCGCGCCATCAGCCCATCAAGACCGACGGCTTGCCTCGTCACGGCACGTAGAACCGGGCCGACTTCGTGTATCCGCTTCCCTTCCCGTGCGCGTGCCGGCAGATTCGATCGAATCTCGCGGTGACCTCCGGTTCATACCGGTATGAGGCCCTCACGAACACCTTGAAGCGATCGAACTCTCCGGGTGTCCAGACGATGGGCTGCGGCGGAGCCCTCAAGTCGATGGAGCCGTACGGCGCCGTCAGCGTCAACTCGCAGAGATCGCCGGCGGCGGGCTCGAGAGGGGCAGGGGTCACGCGGGGGCGCCGATCAGCGGCACTTGCAGATGCGCACGGGGCAGCTGCTATGCACGCAATGGCCCAGACCCACTCCGCAGATGGCGTCGCAGTCGGCGTCGGTCGAGCACTCCGGCGCGCGCCGGCAGGCGGCATCGGTGCCGGCGGCATCGTCGCTCGACGCGGCGGGGGCGGACGCGCCCTTCGTCTCAATCCCTTGCGGCCCTTGCGGCGCGGCCGCGATCAGCCCCGTGAGCACAGCGAGGGCGGCGACGGCGGCGAGTGCGGGGAGCATGGACTTCGCGATCGAAAGACGATTCCGGCTCATCGGGGGCCCTCCATCGAACGGCAGACGTCCTGCTCGCTCCAGATACCCGGATCGGCGGGATCCGTCAAGCGCGAATCTCGCCGCGCGCCCCCCTCACTCCGCGTAGATCCCCGCGCCGACGAGGGCGGGGGCGCCGTCGACGGTGACGCGCTTCACGTAGGTCCACTTGTGAGAGGGAGCCGTCTCCCCGGGCTTCGGCCACATGTAGTCGACCCACCCCTCTTCCTTTTCCCTTAGAAGATCGATCATCGCGCGCTGCAGCAGCTTCCCGTTCGCGTCCTTCTCGTCGATCATGCTCTTCCCTTCCACCTCGGGGAAGGCCGGATTGAGAAGGGCCTTCCCCGCCATGTCGTCGACGAAGACGTACGTGTCGCCGCGGTAGAACATCCCCCCCTTCTTCCGGAACTCCTCGAAGGCGCGCTCGCGCCCGCGCGTCTCGATCAGATCGGCGGCCAGCCTCACGAGGATGACGGCGTGGCGGGCGGGACCGTCCATGGCGGGGCCCGTCGCGGGCGGCTTCGGGCTCTGCGCGTCGCCGGCGATCGGAAGGAGTCCCGAAAGCGCGGCGACGGCGATCGTGGAGACGAGAATCGTTGCGGGTGATCGCGTCATGGAGTCCCTCCGTCGCGCGCGGGGCGCCGGGAGAGCATGACACGGGCGGCGGGCGGGGGCGAGCCCGGGAAGGCCGGGTCAGGGGCAGCCGACAGCGACTCTCGGATCGCCCGCCGACGTGGTGCCGAGCGGGCCGGTGCACGAGGGGCAGGCGGTCGCGGCCCGGACGAGGTAGTAGACCGCGCTGCCGGTCGGCGGGACGTACGGGTCGAAGGTGGTCGTGTCGGTCCCCCCCGACTCGACGCAGGTCGCGGTGATCGTGAAATCGGAGCTGATCTCGGCGCGGATCGTGTCGTAGGCCGGGACGCCTCCCGTCCTGACCGGCGCGCTCCACGTGAGGGTGCCGGAACTCGAGAAGACCAGATGCAGCGGCTCGCTCGGCGCCCCCCACGCCGCCGGGTTCAGCGGGTCGCCGTCGCAGGCGTCGCCGACCCTGTCGCCGTCGGTGTCGGCCTGGGCGCCGTTTGCGGCGAGGGGACAGTTGTCGCGGCGATCGGGGACGCCGTCGCCGTCCACGTCCGGATCGCCGAAGGCGACGAGGCCGCTGAGGCAGATGGAGTTGCACGTGAGGATCGGGCCGGCCACGACGGCGCCGGTGGCGATGTCGAAGCGGTACGCATCGCCGCTGTCGTAGTCACCCGCCCAGAAAGTGGCCCCGTCGCGATCGACGTTGAGGGCGAACCAGTCGAACTCCCCCGGGACCGAGTAGGTCCGCACCGTCACGCCGGCGGAGTCGAGCCGGTGGATGTCCTCCGTGTCGGCGACCAGGAGGCCGCCGTCGGCGAGGAGGCGCAGGGCGTACGCGGGCCCGTGGAGGTCCGTCGCGAAGTCCGGGAGCTGCGCGCCGGCGCAGACGTCGTACCGCTTCACGCGCGCCCCTTCCGACGTGTAGTACAGAGTGCACTGGTCGGGGGCGAGGTCGATCCAGTCGGCACCCTGGTTCTCGACCGCGACGGCGTACTCGGCCACGAGGTTGCCGGCCGCGTCGAAGCGCTTCACGTCGCCGTCGCCGTCCGCGACGCCGATGAGGGCCTCGCCCGCCGCGTCGAAGACGATTGACTCGGGCTTTCCGCCGAACCCGTTCGCGAAGCCGCCGAGGAGATTTCCGCCGGCGTCGAACCGGCTCACGCTCTGCTCGATGAAGTTGGTGACGTAGAGGCGACCGGCGCCGTCGAACGACATCCCCGTGGACCAGCGGCTCCCGGTCGTGTGGAGCGAGCGCTGGAACGCGCCGGCGTTCGAGTACCAGTTCACCTGGCCGAAGAAGACTCCGGCGAAGAGGTCGCCGGGCTGGATGGTCGCCGGGGCCGCCGAGGCCGGCGCGAGAAGGGCGAGGAGGACCGCGATGGGGGCCGCCGTCCGAATCGTGATCGTCCGGCGTCTCATGCTTCCATCACCGCGTCGACCTCCGGGAGGAGCCTAGCAATCGTCTCGCCAGCAATCCCGGGCGCCACTTCGGCTGCCATGCGGTGAGAGCGCAGCGGCGGCGACGGGGTCCCGCACGGAAGTGCGTGAAATCCCGCCGCGCCGCCGTGGCGTGCGCACGGCCCCCCGCTTGACGGGCGAGCGCCCCTCAGGCAGCCTGCGCCAGCGCCCGGTGCCCCCGGGGTTGGGCGTCGAGAGGGGACGCATGAAGGTCCTGATCGCCGATCACGACCCCGTCAGCTCGATGATTCTGCACGGCATTCTCTCGAGGGCGGGGTACACGGTCGTCACCGCCGCGGACGGAAGGGAGGCTCTCGACGCGCTCCATCGCGAGCGCTTCGACGTGCTCCTCACCGACTGGATGATGCCCTCGGTGGACGGCATCGAGCTCGTGCGGCGCGTGAGGGGGAGCGCCGCGCCGCAGCCGATCATCGTCATGATCACCGCGGTGACCTCCGCCGACGCGCGGGAGCGGGCGATGTCCGCGGGCGCGGACGACTACATCGCCAAGCCGATCGCCACCGCCGAAGTCGTCACGCGGCTGCGCGCGTGCCTCGCGCGCCGCGACGAGCCGCCACCTCCCATCGCGATCGCGACGCCGCGGCCGCCGCGCCCGCAGGCCCGGGCCCCCTACGTCGGGGTCGTTCTCGCCGCCTCCACGGGAGGGCCGCCGCTCCTCGGCGATCTCTTCGCGGCGATCCCGCCCCTCCCGGGCGCCGCCTTCTTCATCACGCTGCACGGGCCGGCCTGGATGCTCGAGGCCTTCGCCGACAGGCTCGGGCGCGTCGCGGCGATGCCGGTGCGCCTCGCGGCCGGCGGCATGGCGACGCGCGGCGGGGAGGTGTACGTGGCGCCGGGGGATCGGCACCTCGTCGTCGACCCGGGGACGTTCCATCTGAGGCTCCTCGACGATCCGCCGGAGAGCTTCCTCCGCCCGGCGGCGGATCCTCTCTTCCGGAGCGCGGCCCGCGCCTTCGGGGCGCAGTGCCTCGCCGTCGTGCTGAGCGGCATGGGGCGCGACGGAGCCTCAGGGGCCGCGGAGATCCGGCAGGCGGGAGGGGTGGTCCTCGTCCAGGATCCCGCGACCGCGCTCGCCCCCTCGATGCCCCGCGGCGTCCTCGAGCTGGGAGTCGCGACGAGCTCTCTCGGCCCGGCCCTCCTTCCCGGGGCCATCGTCCTCCACGCCTCCCGGCTCGCGGCGCGGGGGACGCCCGCCGCGGGTTAGAATCGCCGGATGCGCGCACACTCCGCCGGCCGCCCCGCCGCGGCCGGGCTGGCGATCTTTCTCGCGATCGGCGCGGCGCGCGCCGAGCAGCTCCCCTTCACCGTCTACACCACGACGAGCGGCCTCCCTCGCGATGGGATCGCGTGCGCTTACCAGGACTCCCGGGGGTTCATCTGGCTGTGCACCGCCGACGGGCTGTCGCGCTTCGACGGGTACGAGTTCACGACGATCGGTCCCGGGCAGGGGATGCCGTCCCCGGTCGTGAGCGACGTCATCGAGTCGCGGGACGGAACGCTCTGGGTCGCCACCGCCGCGGGGCTCGCGCGCATTGCGCCCCACGGATCCGCGGGGCGCGACTCCCGCGGGGAAGCCGGCTCGTTGAAGATCTTCGTGCCGGAGGGGGAGCCATCGAGGAGAAACCTCCGGACGCTCATCGAGGCCGGCGACGGATCGATCTGGATCGGGACCTGGGACGGTCTCCTGCGCTTCGATCCCCGCACCGGCTCCTTCGAGAGCGTCGAGATCGCCGAGCCGAGCGGGCTCGAGGGGATTCGGCAGATCAACGCCTTCCTGCCGGACGGGGAGGGAGGGATCTGGATCGCGACGCGTTACCTCGGGCTCCTGCACCGCCGCCGCGACGGGGGCCTCGATCGCTTCTTCGTGCCCCCCGCCCCTCCGTACGGGAACCTCCGTGCCCTCGCGCCGGACGGCGAGGGGGGGTTCTGGGCCGGGGGGTACGAGGGGCTCCTCCACGTCGCTCCCGGAGCCGACGGGGGCGTCCGCGTGATCGCGCGGTTGACCGCGACCGACGGGCTCCTGGATAATCAGATCTACGCGCTCGTGCGCACCACCGACGGGAGGATCCTCGCGGGCGGAACGTACGGCGTCTCAGTCCTCACGCGGGGGCCGGGCGCTTCGACGAGAATCTCCGTCTGGGACGCGAGCCGCGGACTGAAGGTTCTCGCCGTGGTCGCCCTCGCGGAGGACCGGAACGGCAACGTCTGGATCGGATCGACGTACGATGGCGCGTGGAAGCTCGCGCGCGACGGGTTGACGACGTACTTCGCGGGGGACGGTCTCCCCGGGCCCCACTGCGTCTCGTTCCTGCGCGATCGCGAGGGGCGCCTTCTCGCCAGCACGCACACGAAGGACCTCCAGACGGTCCTGAACCTTCTGCAAGGACCCCCTTTCCCCGCTGTGAAGATCAACGTCCCCTCGACGAACTCCGGTCGCGGGTGGGGGATCTCGCAACTCACCTTCCAGGATCACCTCGGCGACTGGTGGGTCCCCACCGGGCACGGCCTCCTTCGCTACTCGGGCGTCGCCCGGTGGGAGGATCTCGCGCGGGCGATCCCTTCCGCGATCTACACGACGAAGGACGGGATGCCCTCCGACGAGATCTTCCGCCTCTTCGAGGACTCGCGGGCGGACGTCTGGATCTCGGCGTACTCGGTCATGCGCTGGAGACGATCGAGCGGGAAGATCGAGAGGATTGGCCCCCCGATCCTCCCGGCCGAAGCCGCGAACGCCTTTGCCGAGGACGCCTCCGGCAACGTCTGGCTGGGATACGGCGGCGCGGAGCTTGTCCGGTACCGGGACGGCCGCTCTCAGACCTTCACGGCGAAGGACGGCGTGCCGGCGGGGGCGATCGCGGCGATCTTCCGCGATTCACGGGACCGGCTATGGATCGCGTCGACGGATGAGGGGGTGGCGAGGGTGGACGACCCCGCAGCGGAAAAACCGACGTTCGTCCACTACTCGACGGCGGAGGGGCTGACGAACCGATCGGTGAATGCCGTCGCCGAGGATCGCTTCGGGCGCATCTACCTCGGCACGGGGAAAGGCGTCGATGTCCTCGATCCCGCCACCGGGAAGCTCCGGCACCTCACCCCCGCGGACGGCCTCGCCGGCAGCGAGATCTCCCTCGCCGCGGCGGATCGCGAGGGAGCGGTCTGGTTCAGCTCCACCGGCGGAGTCTCGCGCCTCGTGCCGAGGGCCCCGGAGCCCCGGAGCCCGCCCCCCGTCTGGATCACCGACCTGCGCGTCGGGGGGGTGCGCCGGGCCGCCAGTCTCCTGGGCGAGACTGGGATCGATGGGATCGCCCTCGCCCCCGACCAACGCGAGCTCGAGATCGGCTTCGTCGGTCTCGACTTCGGCGTCGGTGAGCGATTGAGGTACCAGTACCGCCTCGGGGGAGCCGGTGGAGAGTGGAGCGCACCCACCGAGACGCGCGCGGTGAACTTCGCGCGGCTCGCCCCCGGCGCGTACCGCTTCGCCGTCCGGGCGCTCAACAGCGACGCGCAGGGGAGCCCGGTGCCGGCGACGGTGGGCTTCTCGATATCGCCGCCGATCTGGCAGCGCGGATGGTTCCTCCTCCTCGCGGCGGCGGCGGCCGCGGGGCTCGTCACCGCGTTCCATCGCCTTCGCGTCCGCCGCCTCCTCGAGGTCGAGCGCGTGCGGACGCGCATCGCGGCGGACCTTCACGACGACCTCGGGGCGAGCCTCTCGCGGATCGCCATCCAGAGCGAGCTGGTGCGCCGCCCCGGCGTTCTTGGCGCCGCGGAAAGTCAGAGGATTCTCGGCGACATGGGGGATTCCGCGCGCGCGCTCGTCGAGTCGATGAGCGACATCGTCTGGTCGATCGACCCGCGGCGCGACGACCTCGCGAGCGTCGTCGCGCGCCTGAGGCAGTTCAGCCTCGGGCTCCTCGAGCCGCTCGGCGCTTCCTTCGGGATCACCGCCCCGGCGGGAGACCCTCCCCTTCCTCTCGCCCCCGAGACGCGCCGCCACCTCTACCTGATCCTGAAGGAAGCGGTGAACAACGCCGCCAAGCACTCGGGCTGCCGGCGCGTGTCGATCGATCTGCGCGTCGAGGCGGGGCGCCTTCGCGCCGAGGTGCGCGACGACGGGGGCGGCTTCACCCCTCCCGAGCCCTCCGCGCCCGTCGCCGGCCGGGGCGGGCACGGGCTTCAGAACCTTCGCGCTCGGGCGGCGGAGATGGGCGGAGCGCTCCGGATCGCGAGCGCGCCGGGGGAGGGGACCGCGGTCACCCTCGTCTGCGACCTCGCGCCGGCGGGTCGCCACGGGGGAGCATGAACATGCTCTGCCCGTCGCGCCGGGATTGAGGTATCGTCCCCCCCATGACGAAGAGCAAACGGATCGCCGTCGCGATCGTGGAGGACGACGAGTCGCTGCGAACGGGGCTCGCGGCCCTCATCACGGCCACGACCAGCTACGGGCTCGCCGGCACCTTCGGCTCCGTCGAGCAGGCGCTGGCGTCCCTCCCGCGCTATCCCCCCGACGTCCTCCTCCTCGACATCCACCTTCCTGGGATGCTCGGGTCGCAGGGGGTGAGGCTCCTGAGGGAAAGGCTTCCAGGCATGCAGGTCCTCATGCTGACGGTCTTCGCCGAGGAGGACAAGATCTTCGAGTCGATCTGCAACGGCGCCTGCGGCTACCTGCTGAAGAACACGGCCCCCTCCCGGCTCGTCGAGGCGATCCGCGAGGCGCACGAAGGGGGGTCACCGATGTCCCCCGAGATCGCGCGGAAGGTCGTGACCCTCTTCCAGCGGACCCACACCCCCGCGCGCGACGACGAGCGGCTGACCCCGCACGAGACGCGCCTCCTGAAGCTGCTCAGCGAAGGGCACAGCTACCAGTCCGCCGGCGAGCAGCTCGGCGTCACGGTGAACACCATCCGCAACTACATCCGGAGCATCTACGGGAAGCTCCACGTCCACTCGAAGTCCGAGGCGGTGACGAAGGCCCTGAGGGCGCGCCTCATCTCCTGACGCCCGCGAGCCCGCTCCGCCCGGGGTCGCGACAGACCCGGACAAGGCCGACATTCGATCCCCGCTCCTGCCCGCGCGTGGTCTAGAATCCCGCCAGGGTTCCGGCCCGTGTCGGATTCCACGCGGTTGCCGCCCGCGGCGCCCGCGCCATATTGATGTCGCCGCTCCCGTCCCCGCAGAAACCAGGCACCACGGACTTCCACCCGTCACGGGTCGGCGCCATCGCCAAGGCGCCGGAGCCTCATGGAGGATCAGGATGAAGCGCACTCTGCTGGCGTTGATGTTCCTCTCCGCGCTGTCGCCGGCGCCCCGGCTGCTCGCGGCCCAGGTCCCTCCGGACCCGCATGCGCCTCCGGAGAAGCCCGAAAGAATCGTCCGCGCGAGCTTCGTCGAAGGAGATGCCTCTTACCAGCGCGGCGACGCGGACGACTGGAACGATCTCGGCGCGAACACGCCGCTCATGACCGGGGACTCCGTCTACACGGCGAAGGAAGCCCGAGCGGAGATCAGCCTCGGAAGGGGGAACTTCGCCCGGCTCGCCAACGACACCCAGATCGATCTCGTGAGCCTGACCTCCGACGTGACGCAGATCGGCGTGAGCTCCGGGCACATGTACCTGCAGGTGGGGTCCTCGCCGCAGGGGAGCACGATCGAGATCGACACTCCCAACGCGACCGCCGCCATCACCGCCCCCGGGACCTACAGGGTCACCGTGGATCCCCGGCGCACGAGCTTCGAGGTGGTGAGAGGGGGGCTTTCCGTCGCCCTCAACGGCGAGCAGCTCGACGTCGACGACAACGAGACGCTCGGCCTCGATGACGCCGAGCCCCCGACCTACGAGTACGGCCGCGTGCGCCCCTCGGGCCCGTTCGACGCCTGGGCCGCGGGTCGCGACGAAAGGTTCCAGAAGGCGGAGAGCGCCCATCACGTCCACGCGGACGTCGACGGCTACGAGGATCTCGACGAGCACGGCGCCTGGCGCGCCGATCCGACGTACGGCTCGGTCTGGGTTCCCGCCGGCGTCAGCCCCGACTGGGCGCCGTATCAGTCCGGCCGGTGGGTCTGGCAGGATCCGTACGGGTGGACGTGGGTCTCCTACGAATCGTGGGGATGGGCGCCGTATCACTACGGCCGATGGGTCTCGGTCGGCGGAGGCTGGGCGTGGGTGCCGCCGCCTCCCGCCGGCTTCATCGCCCCGACTCCGGTCGTGATGCCCCAGCCCGTCTACGCCCCCGCGCTCGTCGCCTTCGTCGGCGGATCCCACTGGAGCGTCGGCGTCTCGATCGGAAGCCAGCCCAACATCGGCTGGGTGCCGCTGGCCCCCGCCGAGCCGTACTACTACCCGTGGCAGCCGGCGCCGACGACAAGCGTCCACTACACCAACATCACCGTCGTGAACTCCGTGACCGTCGTGAACCAAAATACCTTCGTCACCGGCCGCGGCGATCGCGTGCACTATCGCCCCGAGCAGGTGCGCGATGTGCCGGTGATGGGGACCTCCCCCACGGGGGTCGCGCCGACCCGGGACAGCCTCGCCTCGTACCCGCCGCGCGAGGGGCGGAAGCAGGTCGCCCCTCCACCCGAGCAGCAGCGCCCGTTCGTGACGCGGCTCGTCCCGCCCCCCAAGCAGACACCCTTCAGGGACAAGGAGCAGACGATCCGGACGACCGGCAAGCCGGTCCGTGAGCCCATCGCCTACGGCGGCGATGTGGGCAAGCCCTACGAGAGGGGAACGAAGGTCCCGGAAGGGGTCAACGCGCGCTCGGCCCTCTCCGCCGAGCGGCCGCAGAAGCTCCAGGCGAGAGGAGAGAACCGGGGACGCGGCCCGCGCCCCATCGAGCACGACATCCAGCCGATGACGCCGCACTCCGAGGGGAAGCCCGAGGGGGCTCCGGCACAGGTGAAGCCGGGGATGCCGGGCCCGCATGAGCCGAGGGGGGGCACGCCATCGACGGCCTCCGCGGGCGGCGAGCCGCCGGCCGCGACGGGTCAGCCGGCCCAGCCGCCCGAGGGTGAGTCCACGAAGGGGCACGGGAGATGGCAGAAGCTCCACAGGACTCCGCCGCCTCAGTCCGGACAGCCTCAGTCGGGCCAGCCCCAGTCCGGTCAGCCTCAGACCAAACCGCCGGCCGAGGGAGGACAGCGCGGTCAGACTGGTCAGGAGGGAACCGGGTCGGCGCAGCCGGCAAAGCCCGCGGGGCCCGCGGGAAGTGCCCCGTCGCATCAGCACCATCCTTCGGGGAACGGACCCTCGCACCACGCCGCTCCTTCCGGGACGGAGCCACCGCAGCAGGCCAGACCGTCCGGGGGCGAGAAGCCGGCGCAGGCCCCGCCCGCCGACGTGAAGCAGAAGGACTCGAAGGAGAAGGACGGGAACGCGAAGAAGCCCGAGGCCGAGAAGAAAAAGAAGAAGAAGGACTGAACGTCACGAAGACGATGCGCTCGCCGATCGCGGTCGCCGCGCTCTGCCTCCTCCTGCTGCTGGCCGCCTCGGCGGGTCCATCGAGGGCCGCCGAGCGGTGCGCGTACTGCGGCGCGCCGATCACCGGCAACTACCTCGAGCAGGACGGGAGGTCCTACCACCGCGCCTGCTGGGAGGAGCACGTCGCCCCGCGCTGCACCATCTGCGGCGGGATCCTCAACGGCACGTTCCTGCGCGACTCCTGGGGGAACGCCTACCACGCGTCGCACCGGTCCGAGGTCCCGGAGTGCGAGTACTGCGGCAGGCTGATCTCCGAGGCGCTCACGCACGGCGGCGTCCGGTACCCCGACGGCCGCAACGTCTGCAACCTCTGCCGGCGGAGCGCCGTGGAGGGGGCCGGCGAGGGGCGCAAGCTCCTCGCCGAGGCGGCCTCGCGCATCGCGGCGCTGTCGATCGCCGTGGACGTCTCCGAGATCCGGCTCCGGCTCATCGACGCGGATCGGATGGCCGAGATCAGCGGCGACAGCTCGCGCTCACGGACCGGCTACACGCGCTACGAGACGATCACCACGGTCGGCGCGCGATCGACGACCGAGACGGTGACGGTCCACGTCCTGGCGGGAATGCCCCGCATCGAGACCCTCGCGACGATGGCCCACGAGCTGACGCACGTGTGGATGCTGAGGTCCGGGCGCCTCGACACCTCTCCGGTGCTTTCGGAGGGGAGCTGCAACTTCGCCGCGCTGACGGCCCTCTCCGCCTATCCCGGCGAGGAGGCGGCGCACGTCGTGACGCGCATGAAAAAATCGAAGGACCCGATCTACGGGGAGGGGCTGCGGCGCGTGGCGCGCTACGTCGATCGGAACGGAGCCGCGGCGTGGCTCGCGCTCGTGCGGACGCGCGACGACTTCCCGCCGGGGTTCTGACTCCCGCCTCCGGGCGGGAAGGCGCCGCTAGTGGACGGTGGTGTCCGCGTCGGTCCTGAGGACCTTGAAGCTGCGGATCCGCGTCGTGACCACGTTGTTCCCGAACTCGATGAAGAGCCCCCGTCCCGCGACGAGGTCGGTCAGGATCGCCCGGGTCCCGAAGGTGCATCCGTTGATCGTCACCGTCGCGGGGGAGACTCCCTTGCGATCGAACCAACCGCCGCTGACGACGTAGCGACCGTCGCCGAGCACCAGGATGGAGTACGCCGAGTTCTTCGTCTGGACGACGAGGCGGTCGCCGGCCTGCAGATCCGCCCGCCGGACCCCCTCGGACATCCGCGCGCGCTCGATCAGCGATTCGAGGGAGGCCCCTCCCGCCGGTGCGGCGGATCCTTCGGTGGCGGGTGAGGCGCCGCCGAGCATCAGGCGGGTCGAGCTCGACTCCGAGATCCCGGTCAGGCTCACCCGGCGCGTGGAACGAGTCATGCCCTAACAATACCGCCATCTCGGGCTCGCAACAACCTGCCCTTTGCGCGCGCCCGGGTGGTAGCATCGCGCCTCCGGGGGCCCTCCCGCGAGAGGGTCGCTCAATCGTATCCTCACCCGCGCGGCCGGTCGACGCAAGCGGTGAGCCGCCAGTGGGCGCCGGCACCGCTCAGTCCGGCAACGCGCGGGCACGGCTCGACTCGCCCGGCGTCGGTCGTCGGAGATCGCATGATCGTTGTCGATTCCGATGGGGAAGGTCACGAATTCCTGCTCGACCTCGTCGAGAACTCCCGCGACCTGATCCACTCCCTCCGCCCCGACGGATCCCTGCGCTACGCGAATCGCGCCTGGCGCGAGGCGCTGGGGTATCGCGTCGAGGAGATTCCGAACCTCACCATCTGGGACGTCCTCCACTCCTCCGCGAAGGACGAGTACCGCGCCTTCCTGGCTCGGGCCGTCGCCGGCGATCCCGAGCCGATCCTCGAGACGGTTTTCGTCGCCAAGGACGGGCGGCGCGTGCGTGTGAACGGCTCGTGCGGCTGCCGGTTCGAGAACGGACGGGCGATCGCGACGCGAGGAACGTTTCGCAGAGCGACGGCGGAAGCGATCTCGGGGACGGCCGTCGAGGAGAATCTCGCCTTCCTTCGCATGTCGCAGCAGGCCGGCCAGTGCGGAAGCTGGGAATGGGAGATCTCGACGAACCGTCTGAAATGGTCGGAGGAGATGTGCCGCATCCACGGCGTCGCGACGGACGATTCTCCCGCGACGCCCGAGGCCGCCGCCCGGTACGTCCATCCGGACGATCGACCCCAGATCCGGGCGCTCTTTCCTCTCGTCGTCGAGAAGCTGATCTTCCCGGAGGCCGAGTACCGCATCGTCCGGCCGAACGGAGAGATGCGCTCCGTCTGGAGGCGCGGGAGCATCGTCTTCGACGATTCGGGGCGCCCGGCTCGCGTCATCGGAACGGTCACCGACATCACCGATCGGAAGCGCATCGAGTCGGAGCTGCGCGAGGCCCGGACCTTCCTCCAGCTCGTGGTCGATGCGTCGCCGAGCATGATCTTCGTGAAGGACCGCGCCGGCAGAGTCGTCTTCGTGAACCAGGAGGCCGGCCGGTTCTATCGGACGGCTCCGGAGTCGATGATCGCGAAGTTCGCGACCGAGGTCCATCGCAACCTGACGGAAGCGTCGAGCCACGCGAGCGACGATGCGGAGGTCGTCCGCACGGGCCGGCGCCTCGTGAGGGACGAGCCGTGCACGGATCCTGACGGGGTCGTTCACTGGTTCCACACCGTCAAGGTTCCTCTCGAGAGACCGGACGGCGCCGTCTGGGTCCTCGGGATCGCGACGGATATCACGGAGAGGAAGAGAGCCGAGGAGGCCCTCCGGGCGAGCGAGGAGTTCCTTCGCCTGACCCAGCAGGCCGGCCAGTGCGGGAGCTGGGAGTGGGAGAGTGCGACGAACCGCGTCAAGTGCTCGGAGGAGACGTGCCGGCTCCACGGGATCGACCCATCGGCGTTCACGGGAGCGCTCGAGGACGCCGTGGGAAGGATCCACCCCGAGGATCGACCGCGCGTCCAGGAGGCGACGCGAAGCTTTCTACAGGGGGGCGCGGGTCAGCCGACTCAGTACCGAATCGTCCTGGATGACGGGTCGGAGCGGGTGCTGTGGGCCCGCGGTGAGGGCGTCTTCGACGGCGCGGGGCGGCTCGTTCGAGCGATCGGGACGGTCACCGACGTGACCGAACAGCGCCGCATGTTGGACTCGCTCCAGACCATGGCTGCGTTCCGGGAGTCCATCATCCGGACCGCGGCGGAAGGGATCTGCGCGTGCTTCCCCATCCCCGACTTCCCGTATGTCGCCTTCTCCGTCTGGAACGATCGGATGACCGAGATCACCGGCTACACGATGGACGAGATCAATCGGCTCGGCTGGTATCAGACGCTCTACCCGGATCCCGAGACGCAGCAGCGAGCGGTGGATCGGATGGGCGCGATGCGCGAAGGAAACGACCTCCGGGCCGAGGAGTGGGAGATCGCGCGCAAGGACGGCGCGCGCCGGGTGGTGGCGATCTCGACCTCCCGCGTCACGCTCGATTGCGGAACTCCGGCGGTCGTGGCGCTGATGCACGACGTCACGGACCGGCGCCGGGCGGAGGAGGAGCGCGTCAAGCTCGAGACGCAGATGCGGCAGGCGCAGAAACTGGAGAGCCTCGGGGTTCTCGCCGGAGGTATCGCGCATGACTTCAACAATCTCCTCACCGCCATGCTCGGCTACTCGAGTCTCGCGCAGGCGGAGCTTCCTTCCGGCTCGCCGGCCCGCCCGATGATCGCCGAGATCGAGAACGCCGCGCGCCGGGCCGCCGATCTGACCGACCAGATGCTCGCCTACTCGGGGCGCGGACAGTTCGTCATCGAGGTCTTCAGGGTCGACGAGCTCGTCCTGGAGATGAGCAAGCTTCTGAAGACCGTCATCTCGAAGAAGGCCGAGTTTGAGCTCGATCTGCGGCCCGTCACCATCCGCGGTGACGCGACGCAGGTGCGGCAGGTCGTCATGAACTTGATCACGAACGCGTCGGACGCGCTCGGCGGCCGTTCCGGTCGCATCAGGGTTCGCACCCGAGGGCGCCAGGTGGAGGCGGCCGAGCTCCGATCGCCATACCTCGACCGGGAATTGCCCGGAGGCCCGTACGCCTGCCTCGAGGTCGAGGACAGCGGGTGCGGCATGGCGCCGGAGACCCTGGGCAGGATCTTCGATCCCTTCTTCACCACGAAGTTCACGGGGAGAGGGCTCGGTCTCGCCGCGGTGCTCGGGATCGTCCGGGGCCTTTCCGGGACCATCCGCGTGACGAGCGCGCTCGATCGCGGAACGACGTTTCAGGTGCACTTCCCGGCGGTTCCGGAGGTCATGGCGGGGCGGCGACCCTCCGGTTCGAGCCAGGCGGCGGTTCAGGGGGACGGCACGATTCTCGTCGTGGACGACGAGGAGAGCGTTCGTTCGTACGTCCAGCGCGTGCTCGAAGGAGCCGGTTACGAGGTGGTTCTCGCGCGCGACGGGCTCGAGGGCCTCGACGCGTTCCTCGAGCGCGCGAACGACATACGCGTCGTCGTGCTCGACCTGACGATGCCCCAGCTCGACGGATGGGAGGTGGCGGCGCGTCTCCGCGGGATTCCGTCATCGGTTCCCATTCTCCTCATGAGCGGGTACACGCGGCCGGAGCCCCCTGCGGATTTGAAGCTGACGGGCATCGCCGGCGTCCTCCAGAAGCCGTTCCTCCCTCAGGACCTGCTCGGACGCGTGGTGCGCCTCGCGCCGCCGAGGAGAGGAGACAGAACCCGCTGAGCGTTCGGGGTACCGCTCGCGCCGCGCCTCCGATCACCGGAAGTCGTGGCTCCGCGCGCTCGCCGGCTTCCCCCGCGCGGAGGGAGCCCAGAGCCTCTCGGCGACGAGATGGACCACCCCCTCCTCCACCTGGAGCTTCCCGGTGACGCCGAGGAACGACGCCGTCTTCGCGAGGAGGGCGAAGGCCTCGAAGACGCGCTTCCAGAGGACGACGTTCACGAAGCCGCTCTCATCCTCCAGCGTCATGAAGGTGACCCCCGACGCGGTCCCCGGGCTCTGCCGGCAGATCACCAGCCCCGCGTAACGGAGCCGCCGGCCGTTCGGCATCGCCGCGACCGACCTCGCGTCGGGAAGCCCCTGCCCCCGCAGCTCGTCCCGGAGCGGTGCGAGGGGATGGCCGCGCGCGCTGTGGTTCGTGCGCTCGTAGTCCCACGTGATCGTCTCGAAGGTCGTCAGGGGGGTGAAGCCGGGGGTCGTCTCGATCTCGGCGGGCAGGGGAGCGGGTGGCGCGCGGCGTGCCCCGCGCGCGCTCCAGAGCGCCCCCCGGCGATCGACCCCCATCCCGTTGAAGGCCCCCGCCTCGGCGAGGGCGGCGAGGGCCCCGCCGTTGAGCCCCGTCCGCCTCGCGAACTCCTCGACGACCCCGGGCGTCCCGACCGCCGCGAACCCCCCGGCCGGGGCGAGCGGGACGACGCCCGCCGCGTCGATCTTCTTCCAATCGGCTTCGCCGAGGCCCTTCACGTAGCGCAGCCCCATCCGCACGGCAAATCCCAGACGCTCCGGCTCGAGCGTGCAGTCCCACAGGCTCCGGAGCACGTCGACGGGGCGGATCGTCACCCCGTGGCGCTTCGCGTCCTCGACGATCGTGGCGGGGGAGTAGAAGCCCATCGGCTGCGCGTTCAAGAGCGCGCACGTGAACTCCGCCGGATAGTGCCGCTTGAGCCACGCGCCGGCGTAGCTGACGAGGGCGAAGCTCGCGGCGTGGCTCTCGGGAAATCCGTACTCGCCGAAGCCGCAGATCTGCTTGAAGACGCGCTCCGCGAACTCGGGGGCGATCCCCTTCGCCTCCATGCGCGTGACGAGGCGCTCGCGGTGCTTCTCGATCCGCCCCGTCTTCCTCCACGCGGCCATGTCGCGGCGGAGCTGGTCGGCCTCCCCGGGGGTGTAGTCGGCGGCGACGACGGCGAGGCGCATGACCTGCTCCTGAAAGAGCGGGACGCCGAGGGTTTTCTCGAGGACCGGTTTCAGACACGCGTGCGGGTACTCGACCGGCTCCTCGCCGTTGCGGCGCCTCAGGTACGGGTGGACCATGCCGCCGGTGATCGGGCCGGGGCGCACGATGCTCACCTCGATGACGAGGTCGTAGTAGTTCTTCGGCCTCAGGCGCGGGAGCATCGACATCTGAGCGCGGCTCTCGATCTGGAAGACGCCGACGGTGTCGGCGCGATCGATCATCGCGTACGTGGCCGCGTCCTCGGCCGGGATCGTCGCCATCGACAGGGAGCGCCCGCGGTGCCGCTCGATCAGGTCGAAGCAGCGGTGGAGGTGCGTCAGGGCGCCGAGGCCGAGGAGGTCGACCTTGAAGAGGCCCAGCGCCTCGACGTCGTCCTTGTCCCACTGGATGACGGTGCGATCGGGCATCGTCGCGTTCTCGATCGGCACGAGCGTCGAGACCGGCTCGTGCCCGAGGAGGAACCCCCCGGGGTGGATCGACAGGTGCCGCGGGAACCCCTGGATCTCCCCGGCGAGGCGCAGGAGGTGCGCGTACGCCGGGGCGTCCGCGTCGAGCCCCGCGCGCGCGAGGACCTCGCCGTTCAGGCGATCGTGATGCGAGACGAGCGAGGCCAGCCGATCGAGCCCCGTCTCGGGGAGGCCGAGGGCCTTCCCCACGTCGCGGATCGCCGAGCGCGCGCGGTAGGTGATGACGTTCGCGACCATGGCGGCGTGCGAGCGGCCGTACTTCGCGTAGACGTGCTGGATCACCTCCTCGCGCCTCTCGTGCTCGATGTCGAGGTCGATGTCGGGGGGCTCGGCGCGCTCCTTCGAGAGGAACCGCTCGAAGAGGAGCCCCATCCTCACCGGATCGACGGCGGTGATCCCCAGGGCATAGCAGACCGCCGAGTTCGCGGCGGAGCCGCGCCCCTGGCAGAGGATCCCCTGCTCGCGGCAGAACCTGACGATCTCCCACATCGTCAGGAAGTAGCCGCCGTAGTCGAGGTCGTCGATGAGGGCGAGCTCTCTCTCGAGCTGATCGATCGCGGGCTGCGGGATGTCTGCGGCCCCCGGGGCGTCGCCCCCGTAGCGCCCGCGCGCCCCCTCGAACGTGAGATGGCGGAGCCACGAGGAGGACGTCGTCCCGCCCGGGATCCGCTCGGCCGGGTAGCGGTAGCGCAGATCCGCGAGCGAGAAGGGACAGCGCGCGGCCACCTCGACGGTGCGCGCGACCGCGGCCGGGTCGTCGGCGAAGAGATCGCCGAAGGCGATCGGCGTCTTCAGGGAGTGCTCGGCGTTCGGCTTCGTCAGCCGCCCGGCCTGGTAGAGGGTGACGTTGTGGCGGATGCAGGTGAGGACGTCCTGGAGGTCGCGCCTCCCGGGGGCGTGGTAGAGGACCTCGCTCGCGGCGACGACGGGGAGACGGAGGCGGGTCGCGCGCTCGCGCAGGCGCGCCTCCTCCCGAACCTCCTCGGCGCGGCGGTGACGTGCGGCGAGGGCGTAGAGGCGATCGCCGAAGGCGTCCCTGAGCTCCGAGGCGACGTGTCCAGGATCCGCCTCGCCGGTGAGGAGGCTCCGCTCGCCTCCCCAGAGCGCGACGAGCCCCCCCGCGCGGGCGCAGACCTCGGCCCACGTGACGGCGCACGATCCCTTGGGCGATCGCAGCCGCCCGGCCGTGAGAAGGCCGCAGAGGTTCGCGTACCCGGGCCGATCCTGCGCGAGCAGGACGATCCGCGATCCGTCGTCGACGGTGACCTCGGCGCCGGTGACGAGGCGCACCCCCGTCTCCTTCGCCTTCACGTGCGCGCGGACGACGCCGTAGACGCCGTCGCGATCGGTGAGGGCGAGGGTGTCGAGGCCGAGCCGCAGGGCCTCGTCGATCAGCTCGTCCGGGTGGCTCGCCCCCTCGAGGAACGACGCGTTGCTCTTGCACCAGAGGGGGACGTACATGGCCTACTCCACCCGCCCGTGGAGGAACCAGCGGCGGCGCCGGCGGTCGTAGAAGATCCAGAGGACCTGGCCGTCCTTCAGCTCGGCGAAGTAGTAGTCGCGCCGGATCTCGGATCGCCACCACGCCCCCGAGAGGAGGTACGGCCCGGAGAGGCGGATGACGGGGCCGGCTTCCGCGCCGCGGACGAGCCAGCCGTCGGGCTCGCGCGCCGATCGCGGCGGCAGCGGAATCGGCTGCGCCTCGAGGCGGCGAATGAGCGATCCCGTGCTTGTGTCCGCGGCCGCTGTCGCGTCCGCTTGGGGGCCCGTGCTTGTTACCGCGGCCGCTGTCGCGTCCGCTTGGGTGCTCGTATCCGCCACCGCCCAGGATCGCGACCCCGCTTCCGTATCCGCTGCCCAGGATCGCGCCGCCGCTTTCGTAACCGCCGTCGCGCCCGCGCCCGCCGCGTCCCAGGCCCCCGAAAGCTTCCGAGGCGGCAGGCGATCGAGGGGCTCCCACGTGAAGCTCGCCTCCGGCAGATGTCCCTCCCGGAGCCGCGCGCGCACCATGGAGCCATCCCCGAAGGCGGCGCGCACGCGGGCGAAGGCGCGGGCCGCGGCGGCCGGGTCGCGGCGCGTCTGCTGCGCGAAGAGATCGAGCTGCTCGCGCGTCGCCCGGGTCTCGCGCGCCGTGACCGCGATCGACGTCACGGCCGACTCCATCCGCGCCGCCTCGAGCCTCAGGCGGGCGAGGCCTAGGATCTGCGGCGCGTCGAGCGTCGGCTCGGCGGGGCGGATCGTCTCGACGACGCCGGCGCCCCGCTCGAGGTCGAGGCGGAGGGAGAGCTCCGAGAGGGCGGCTCCCCGCGCCGCGAGGGAGGCGAGGAGGGGATCGACGATCTGCTTGACGAGGAACATCAGGCTCGCGAGGTCGATCTCGGGCTCGTCGAGATCGAGCCGCGCGGCGAGGGGCTCGTCGGCCGGGCGGGGCTGGATCGGGAGGTCGGGCTCCCCCGAGGCGGCGCGGTGAAGCTCGTGGACCTCGGGGCCGAAGCGCTTGAGGAGCCCCCGGGGCGGGAGCTTCAATAGATCGCCGATCGTCCGCACGCCGAGCCGATCGAGGGCGTCGCGCGCCGCCCCGGGGAGATGGACGCGCGCGAGCGGGACCCGCCTCGCCGCGGCCGCCTCCCCGCCGGGATCGCGGAAGACCGCGATCGTCCCCGCGCCGATCGACTTCGCGACGGCGTAGCTGCCGAGCCGGCTGAAGCCGGCGACGACCTTCGAGAGGAATCCCGCGCCCCGCAGATCGTCCCGGATCTCTCCGGCCCACGCGGCGAGGGAGGGGTAGAGGCGATCGAGCCCCGACGCGTCGAGCCAGAGGACCCCCGGCTCGTCGGCGCGCGGCTCGACGCGCGGTGTGAAGCGGCGCAGACGATCCGCGACGAAGGCGACCCCGCTCTCGATCGCCGCCGCCGGGATCACGCCGGCGCGGAGATCTGCGGCGAGGGCCAGCCCCGCCGCGTAGCGCAGGCCGGGGAGGATGCCGGCGCGGTGCGCGCGCTCGTTCGCCCAGAGGATGACGCCGAGGGAGCGATCCTCGTTCACGACCGCCGCCGGCCGATCGGTCCAGTCGGGGTGCTCGCGCAGGAGGAGCTGCAACGGGAAAGCGGGAAGATCAACGCAGGCCAGCCGGTCCACGGCACACCTCGGCGTGCGACCAGGCGCGCGCCCGACGCTTGTCCTTCACGATGTGAAGCTCGCAGCGGAAGCGCCCCCCCTCACTTCCGCCCCCCTCGGCCCGGCCCTCCTTGATTCGGCTTCGCGACGCCTCCCCCCGGAGCGAGACGAGGGAGCTCAGGGAAGGGGCGCGCGCCGGCTTCTCGGTGAGGAAGAGGATCGCCGTGCCGTGCTTCTGCGCGAGGCCGAGGAGCCGCGACAGCATCGGCGTCGGAACTTCGGCGCTCCCCACGTCGAGGACGACGAGGCCGAAAGCTCCCGAGCGCGCGAGATGATCGGCGGCCCGGCCGATTGCCGGAGCGTCGGGAACGCGCGCCACCGCCAGCGCGTCGAGATCGACCCCTGCCGCCGCGGCGTCGGGAGGGAAGAAGCAGCTCCGGGGGCCCGTGACCCACGCGGCGATCTCCTGCTGCCGCTGCGCGTCGAGGACCGCGCGGAAGGCGAGCGTCAGCGCCGCGCTCCCCCCCCGGCCGCAGATCTCAGAGAGCCTCCCCGCCATCTCCGCGAGGCGCCATTCGGCGCGCGACCCTGCGCGCGACGCCCCCTCGACCGCGGGGAACCGCCGCCACGCCGGCGACGCCTGAGCCAGCAGCCGATCTGCGATCCGAGCGACCTGCTGGCTGGCCACGACGATGTCGCTCCAAGCCGCGCCTCCCCCGGACGGGGGAACACCCCGTCGCCCCGGGAGGGGGGCGCGTATATAAAGATGATAGGCGCAGGAAGCGAAAGCTATACGAAAGTCACGCGCATGTCAAAGACCACCTGCCGCTCCGCCAACCCGGCTCTCGCCGGCGAAGATCAGGAACGGCGCGACGCCGCGCTCGATCCCCATCTCCCATCGCAGCGCGTCCGGGGCCCGCCCCGAGCAGAGCATCTTCGCCTCGTGGATCAGGCCGAGATGATGGCCGACGCACAGGGTCGTCAGGTTCGACGGATCCCGGAGTGCGCCCCCTTCGGATCGAAAGACGACGTGGTGCTCCTGGAGCCGTCCCGACCCGAGCGAGCGGCATCCCGGCGCGGTGCACCGCCAGCCGTCGCGTTCGAGAGTCGGGTTCTCGCGACGCTGCCGCCGCGTCTCGGCGTTGTCCCAGGTCTTCCAGAAGTCGTCGATCGCGAGCAGGAGAACTTCCCATTCCATCAAGTCGTGGCCGGCGGCGGCGCGGCATCGCGCGACCGTCGCCTTCCACATCGTCTTCACGCCGGGCTCGACGCGCATCCGGATCCGGCACATCCGCTGCGGGACCGTCGCCGCCGCGTCCGATTCGAGCGCGCGAAGAAGCGCCTCGGCCGTCACCGGCGTTCCATCGGAGATGACTGACGGCGCAGACGCGTGCAGTCGGGGCGCGCGGCCGGGAACGAGCACCAGTCCATCGGGAAGGGGCCCGCCCGCGAGAAGCTCCCACACCTCGGACCACGTCTCGCGAAGGTGCGACCAGAAGTCGATCTCGTCCTCGAGCCTCCGGAGCGTAATCCCTTCCGCGCGCCGTATCCACGCGGCGGCCGTCGCCGGCGTCGCGACCTTCCCAATGAACAATGTCTGCTTCAAGGTCAGCCGGCCGTCGATGAACGCTTCGCGGAGAGCCGGGAGGCGATTCAGAGATCGGTGCAGAGAGAGAAGGTAGTAGAGCCGGCGAGGGGAGAGGCCGACCCGTTCGGAGGCGTACGCCTCGAGCGAGGCGAACCCCTCGAATCGATGGCTCCGCGCGTCACCGGCGGCGGCGAGGCGCGCCGCAAGAACCGCCTCCTGCCGCTGGCGCTCGGTGACGAGACGGCGGAGCTCGGCGTCGAGAGCGCGGGCGTTTTCGAGACAGATCTTTTCGGCTGATCGCGTGGCCAAGGGTTCAAGCCCCGGGACACCCTCGACGGGATGCGTCGATCCCACCCCTGAAAGATCTGCGCGCGCGGTGACGTCGGCTTCGTCACCCGACCCAGCGATCGCCTCGGCCGATCTGAACTCCGCGAGCACCGCCTCGAGACATTCACCCGCCGGAGCCGCCCATCCGAGGAGTCGCCTCGCGAAAGCAATCGTCTCGCGCCAGAGGCGCGCGATGGGCACGGGCGCTTCAATTTCGATCTGCTCGGCTGAGGCGTCGTTCTCCGAAGCGTCCACGTCGCCGTCGCCACGGTGAGAGACGACGGCCGCGAGAGCGCGGATTCCCATCCTCCGGGCCGCGCCGACCCAGTACGCCTCCGACTCCGGAGTGGCCGCCCGCGTGACGAGCCGGACGTGTCCTGCCGTCAGGCCTCCCGACTCGAACGCCTCGGCGGTGAGCGGGAGACGCGAGATCGCTTCCTCGACGCGCATCAACTCCTGAGCCGTCCGGCTCGAGATGCCAAGCCGCTCGACGACGTAGTCCGCGAGCCTCACGAACCCGAGGAACCGAAAGTGGCGCCCATCCCGCATTCCGATGAGCGCCGATCCGAGGCGGCGGTCGAGGGGAGTGCGACGGCTCGCGGACGAGCCCGCGACGTCGTTGACGGCGATGTTCGCTGCGGGCGCGAAGCTCATCGGGACTCCTGGGACGCTGTCTCCGGACGTGAAGTGGATAGCGAAAGTTAAACGAAAATAGGCGCGGTGTCAAGAGAAAGTTGAGGAGCGATCGAAGATAGTTCGCAGCCTCGTGACGACGCGTCCCGATCGGATGGTCGCGACACTGAGCCGAGCCCCGTTCCCGCGGTTTGCCGCGCGGGCGACGTTTGGTGGGCCTTGCACGAACGATGGAGGCGTTTCGTCACCGCGCGGAGCGCCACTCCCACCCGCACCGGAAATCTGGTAAACGATTTCGGCCGGCGTCGCTTCAGGCGAGTTGGGAAATGGACAAGCTCGAACGGCTCTACGCGCTCCACGCCCTTCTCGAGGGACGCCGCGGAGCGCTCTCTCTTTCGGAGATAGCCCGGCGTCAGGAATGTTCCTCGGCGACGGCCAAGCGCGCGTTCCGCGAGCTGCGGGAGACGTTCAACGCCCCGTTGAACTTTGACGCCGCGCTCGGCGGGTGCCGGTACGAGACTGCGGACGGGGAGCCCCGATTCGGGCTTCCGGGGATCTGGATCGGGGCCGACGCGTTGGCGGCGCTCCTGACGCTGCGCGAGGTGCTGTCGCGACTCGAGCCGGGTCTCCTCGGCGACATCCTCGCCCCGCTCTCGCGGGCCTCGGCGAGCTCCTCGTGCATCGCCGCTTTGGCCTGACGGAAGCGGCGCGGAGAATCCGGGTCCTTTCCCAGCACGCCCTGGCTCCGGAGCCTTCCTTCCCGGCCGCCGCGCTGGCGGTTCTCTCGCGCCTCACTCTCTCCTTCTCCTACACGCGGCGAGCGGACGACGAGATCACCGAGCGCCTCGTCTCTCCGGATCGACTCGCACATCGACAGTCATGGCGCTGCCGCCTCGCCTCGCGCCTGAGGAGGGCTGAGGGCCTTCAGGCGTCGTAGGGCCAATCGTCGATCTCGACGTGGGAAGCCTGGATCTCCTCACACGTCATCGCGAAGCGTTTCACACGGAGATTCCTCGGTGGCTCAGGCGCGCCCGCATCCAGATCAAACAGGACAATGTTGTGACCTGGGCCCATCGCGCTCGGATACACGATGCCGTCGTAGCCGGAAGATCGAACCATGTCTGCCAGAAGCTGCGTTGGTATGTACTCCCTGCGATCCTCGTCTCGCAGCACGGGACGGGCCTTGTCGGCGGCCAAGCGCCGGAAGAATGCCCCGAATTCCAGGCGCCACTCCAGATGGTCCTCAAAGAAAGGACTGTGCAAGGCCGCCGGCTTTCTCAGCAAGTCCACGAGGGCGAGTCATCGCGTGGTTGGTAGATCGAGACAACGTCGCGGAATGGCTCCGCAAGCTCCGCGAGTGCAATCCTGTGCGCCTTGCGCGACCCGCACCACGAACACGGTCCCGCCGTGCCGCGCTCGCGGACAAACGCCCGGAGTCGAGCGTCACGGAAGCACCGCTCGCAGGCGCAATTCCGGGAATTCTTGTCTTCAATCGGCACTCCGTCCCCTGGCGTAACTTTGGCGTCCGAGTTCCCTGTGCCCTTGAACCCCATCCCGCCCCCTCACCCCAGCAGCGCCTCCAGATCCTCCCGCGTCAGATCTCGGATGACGGACCCGTCCGCCCCAAGAAGCGACTCGACGAGTGCGCGCTTTCGCGCCTGGAGCGCCAGGATCTTCTCCTCGATCGTCCCTTCGGCGACGAGGCGGTAGGCGAAGACGGAGCGCGACTGCCCGATCCGGTGGGCGCGGTCGATCGCCTGCGCCTCGACCGCGGGGTTCCACCAGGGATCGAGAAGGTAGACGTACTCGGCGGCGGTCAGGTTGAGGCCGACGCCGCCGGCCTTCAGCGAGAGAAGGAAGACCGGGCACTTCGGGTCCTCCTGAAAGCGGCGCACCGCCGCGTCGCGATCGCGCGGGTTCATCGAGCCGTCGAGGTACGCGCATGGAATGCCCCGCAGAGCGAGACTCCGGAGGACGATGCCGAGGAAGGAGGTGAACTGGGAGAAGACGAGCGCCTTGTGCCCCTCCTCGACGACGTCGTCAAGCTGCGAGAAGAGGAGCGAGAGCTTCGCACTCCCCACCCCCCCTCGCTTCGGATCGATGAGCGCCGGATGGCAGGCGGCCTGACGCAGCCTCAGGAGCGCCTCCAGGATGTGCATCTTCGATTTCGCGAGGCCGTCGCGCTGGACGCGGGCGAGGAGCGAGGCCCGGTAGTGATCCCGGATCTCGTCGTACAATCTCCGCTGCAATCCCTCGAGGGTGCACGTGAGCGTCTGCTCCGTCCTCGCCGGGAGCTCGGGAGCCACCTGGGCCTTCGTCCGGCGGAGAATGACCGGCCTCAGGGCTCGCGCCAGCACGGCGCGCGCCGCCTCGTCGAGATTCCGCCGGCTTCGCGACGCCGCGGCACCGCCGGATGACGCCGTCCCGAGCATCCCCGGATTGAGGAAGTCGAAGAGGTTGAAGAGCTCTCCGACGTGGTTCTCGATCGGGGTTCCGGAGAGGGCGAGCCGATGCTCCGCGCGGAGAAGCCGGACTGCCTTCGCCGCCAGCGTGGCGGAGTTCTTGATCGCCTGGGATTCGTCGAGGATCGCGTAGTCGAATTCGATTTTCCTCAGGACCTCGATGTCGCGGCTCAGCGTGCCGTAGCTCGTGAGGACGAGGTCCGCCGAGCGAAGAGCCGACGTCGAGCGGGAGCGTTCGATTCCCGTGTGATCGAGAAGTCGAACGCCCGGGGTGAAGCGCGCGGCCTCCTGCTGCCAGTTGAGGATCACCGAGCGCGGCGCGACGACAAGGGAGGGCTTCTTCGCCGCGCCGCGCCGACCGGTCCTTCGCGACTCGAGCATGGCGAGAACCTGGATCGTCTTGCCGAGGCCCATGTCGTCCGCCAGGCATCCGCCGAACCCGAACTCTCGAAGGAACGCCAGCCATCCCAGCCCTTCCTTCTGATAGGGCCTGAGACGGCCGCGGAACCCCACCGGGACCGGGGCGGGTCGAACTCCGGCGAAATCGGAGAGCTTTTTTCGGGCGCGGCTGAACGCGGCGTCGCACGTCGTCTCTGGCTCGGCGGCGAGGAGGGCGTCGAGAAGGAGGGCCTGCGTGCGCGAGAAGCGGACGTGGTCTCCATTCGCCTCTCCCATCCCGGCGATCGGGGCGTAGCGGCGGATCCACTCCTCGGGAAGCAGGCCGATGGTGCCGTCGCCGAGCGGGATCATGCGCTCGCCGCGATGAAGCGCAGCGAGGATCGCCGGGAGGGGGACGCAGGCGCCGTCGAAGTCGGCGCCGCCGTGAAGCTCGAACCAGTCGATGCCGGACCTGATGCCTGCGCTGAAGGCGGAGGCGCGACGGTAGAGCTTCCCCTCGGCCTCGACCTTCCACCCTGCTAGGACGAGAGCGGCGACGGCAGCGCCGAGGCGGCCCGGGGCGAGGGAGAAGGTGAGATCCGTTGCGCGCTCGTAGCGCCTGAACCTCTGGAACCCGGTCGCTGCCAGGAACGCCACGGCCGATTCCTCCGCCGCGGGATCGCGGAGGATGAGGCGACGCCCCTTCTCGTCGAAGAGCGCGGCGCGCGGATCGCCGAAAGCGATCGTCTCCTGTTCGTAGCCGAACGAGACGTCGGCGTCCAGCCAGTCATTCCCCCATGTTCGTTGTGGCCGCCGGATCGCGATGAACGGCCGCGGCGGCATGCGAACCTCCGCGAGGCGCAGCTCCGGTGGGAGGCGCATCGGCAGTTCAGGGTTGGCGGCGATGACCTCCGCGATGAAACGTGGGACATCGTCCCGCGGGATCACGATGCGCTTGTCCCGGCGCAGCATCGCGAGAAGCGGGAACGCCCCGGCGGGATCGAGGCGGGCGAGAGTGGCGCCGGTGAAGACGAGGCCGGAGACGAGGACGGCGTCGGGCTGGTCCACGGACATCGTCTCCTCCTTCCGGTGCAGGAGGCCCGTGACGGCGCAGGCTGTCGCAGCGCCCTCCGCGGTGGTCTCTGTCGCGTCGCGGAGCTCGATGCCGAACTTCCACGCTTCCCCTTCGTCGAGGCGCAGCGGCGAGGGCTCGGCCTCGGGTCCTTGCCGGACGAGGCACCGCCCGGTGCCGCACATCTCCCGAAAGAAGAGGAGCGCCGCGTCGGCGGGGACCTTGAAAGGGTTCGGAACCATCGCGTACGGATCATGGCGGCCGAACCCATATGTCTCCGTCCCTCCCTGGAGCATCGCGAGGATGCGGCGATCCAGCGGATCGGGGAGTTTCGGCGTCTCCGAGAAGCGAAGGACGACGCGGCGGGGCTTCGCGGGAGGTCCGCGGCGCGGCACGGCGGGGTGCTGCATCTCGACGATCATTGCGCCGCCGGCGGAACTCACCCGCGTGTCGACGACGTACTGAATCTCGGCGGGCGCGAGAAGGGACGGCTGGATGCGCCGCTGCGCGGCGCGTTCTTCCTGCAGGGCCCGGACCGCCTTCATCCACCCGGGCGGCGCTTCCCGCTTCGGCCTCGCCGGTTTCGGCTGCTTTGGAGTCAACGTCGCCGTGCGGGGCGATGGCTTCGCGTCCCGTGGCGCGCCCGCGCCGCCGTCGAGCGGCTCGTCGTCGAGTTCCAACTCGCCGATCTCCTGGACCCCCTCGCCCATCGAGTCGATCGGCACGAGGCGTTTCAGCTGCTTCTTCGACGCCAGGAGCTCGAGCCGCTCGGCCGCGAGGACCGACGACCAAACGTGCTTGCACGGCGTGACGTTTTCTTGGAAGTAGGGGCAGTCGCACTCGCAGAGAAGCTCGTCGCCGTCGATCTCGAGCACGACGAGGTATCGCCGCGTCCCACGGACGCGCGCCTCGACCATGTCCCCGGCGATGTCCGTGATGTCCGCGCGCCCCTGGCGGTAGTACTCCTCTCCGCGTTGGCGCTGCGTAGCGCTGATGGTTCGGCTCAGATCGCGCGAGATCGACATGGGGGGGAATCTACCGCGACAGGGCCTCGTGGGGAAGGGTCTGATGGACGGGGTTCACGATTCCGCCCGGGAGCTTTTCGCCGTTCTCGTGGTGGGGTCGCTCCGCCGGAGTCAGTTCCCGGGTTTCTTGGCTGGCGAGGCCAAGACGGCCAGAAGTTCCCTTATGGGTCGGTTGACTGGCTCCATCGTTCCGGGGTCGAGCAGCGGGAGAGCGACGTCGGTCCCGACTTCCGTCGGAGCTTCGTCGCAGCAGGCGAGAGGGCTCGCGGGCATAGGAGCCTTCCTCTGGAGGTGTCGGGCGAGGGCGAGGTAGTAAAGCGCGACGCAGGAACAGGGTCGTCGGTCGAGCGCGCGTCCCAGGACCGCTTCGGCCCTCTCAGGGTCGCTCCTCTTGACCAGAAGGAGCCCCTCCCAGAGATCGGCTCGGACATCGCCCGGCTCGGCGTGACGCCACGCGTCGAACATCATGGGCTCGGCATCCAGATAGGCCTGAAACGTCGGCGGACAATCGTGCTCCAGAATCCAGGACACGTAGACTGGTACCACCTGGTTGACGACGAACGATCGAAGCGTTGAACGGCGCGCCGCTCCCAGCGCCTCGCCCAGCCCCCGGATCGCCGCCCCCGGGCGGTTGCGCCGGAAACGCGCGAGAGCGAGGAGGGCGGCTGTCGCCATGTCGTCTCTAGCCTCAGGGCAGAGATCGAGGAGCTCGGCGCCGAGGGAATCGTCGCCCGCGAGAACGTGCATCTGACCCGCGAGGAGTCGGTACTCGGGCCGGCTCCCCCCCGCGGCCTCGAGGGCTGCGCTCGCGAAGAACGCGGCTTCGGCCCAATGCTTTCGCTCTTCGTGGAAGTAGGCGAGGGCATAGCTCGTCATGGCATCCGCCGGGCGGAGGTGGTAGGCGGCGAGGAAATGGGCCAGCGCCGCGTCGTCTTGTTTCAGCTCCTCGAGGCTGAAAGCCAGCATCAACTGCGCGTCGGCGGAATGCGGATCTTCCCGGACCACCTCCGAGAACTCCCGGGCCGCCGTCGCGAAGTCTCCGGATGCGTACGCTCTCCAACCCTCGATCATTCCGGCGGACGCGGCGGGGATTCCGAGCCCCAGCAGGATCACGAGGCCAACTCCGGTCCGAAGGACCGCCGCTCTGATCGCCGGCGATCTCCCGGGGCGCGCGTTCATCTCTCGCTCCGGAGGTCGGCCGCGGCGAACCCGCCCTCGACCAGCGTGACGCTCCGCCGGACCGGTCCGCATTCGACCGAGTACGTGCCGAGGGGCACATGTCTGACGCGATAGCGCTCCCCCGAACCCTCACCGCGATCGATGTGCGTGGGGTCGATGAGCGGCAGGATGTCCCTGCGTGCGGCTCCGAAAATGCGTAGGCACAGGGGAGGCACGTGGGGTGGCGCCGCTTCCTTCGGCAGCGAGATTTCGAGTGTTCCGCCTTCGTCGAGAATGTACGTCTTGACCAGGTCCGCCACGCCTTTGTCCAGTCTCAGCTCTTCGAAGGGAAGCGGCGCGAGCCCGGGCGCCATGATCCCGATGACGCCCTTTGTGGCGGGATTCAAGCAGAACGCGGGCGTTACCCCGCCATCGCCGAGGGCCGCGTGAATGGCGCCTTCCCGCCCCTTCGCGAAGCTCACAATGACCTGAACGTCGCCCTTCGTCACCGGCTCACCGTGCCTGTCTCTCACCCGCACCCTCAGGTTGAGGTTCGGGTTGACGTCGTGGCGGAGGCGGATTTCAATGTCGCCGTCGGGGCGATTGCCGAATCGACGCGTCTCGCGGTCGTACTCCTGCTTCTCGAATGTGATAGCCGTGTCTCCGCGGCTCAGAAGGGGCGCGTCGAACCGGCCCCCGTCCGAGGTCACGACCGAGTAGGATTCCCTGAAATCACCTGACACGGCGGCCTCGCCGCCGCCGAGCGAGAGCCCGAAAAACGACAGGTTATCCCCCGATTGCTGTGAGTCCGCGGAAGAGCTGACCACGCGCACGCCCGGAAGCGGAAGACCCGTTTCGTCGTCGAGCACGATTCCGGTGACGTGTCCGGGGGGGAAATCCAGATCCAGGACGACGTCGGTCCCGTCTTGAGGGATCTCAAAACCGCGTACGAGCCGGGCGCCGTCCTGCTCGATCGAAATCCAGTGCTTTCCGGCACCCAGCCCGGTGAGCCGATAGCCGCCGTCGTTCCCGGTCCGGCCGGAGCGCATCTCCACATCATCAACGGAAGAGGCGCGCGCCGCATCCGCCGGATACGCAAGGACCACCGCTCCCGCGAAAGGCTGGCCGCCTCGGCGGATCACGCCGCTCAGCGTGGTACCCGATCCGAAATCCTGGCGTACGATCGCCGAGGCCACGACGTCGACACTCCGTCGATCGAATCCCTCCGGGCCCGTGCCGGGGACGTATTTCGAAAGCATCCGTCGTCCCGGTGTGACGTCGGTGAGGAGATAGCGGCCGGCAGCATCGGTCACGGCGTTCCGGGATCTCAGAGCGTCGGCAACCGTCAGGGAGACGCCGTGCTGATGGGCCCCCTCGGCATCCACCACCGTTCCCTGGATGGTTCCTCCTCGACCGAGCCGCACCTCCGATTCCGAGGGTCGCTCTGACGGGGCGGATGACAGTTCGAGCGAACCGTCCGCGTACCCTGTCTTCACGATGAGCAAACGCACCGCCCCGGGCGGGAGACCCTCGGCATCGAACCGCCCATCCTCTCCGCTCCGCGCGAGAGTCGGTCCATCCACGTCGCACGACTCGCCGCATTCCTTGATCGATGCTCGATCAATCGGGAGTCCGGACGCGTCATCCACGATCCGGCCGGCGAGCATCCCTCCGGGTTCGAGGTGCACGTCGGAGAGGTCCGTCGGAGAGCCCGGTAGAACGACGACATCGCGCAGGACGCGGCGGAAGTGCCCTGCGGCGGTGATTGCCAGGTCATACGCCCCCGGCAGACAGGCTTTCCATTCAATGAGCCCCGATTCCGCTTCAAGATCCGCCGCGTCGGGCCCCGCGAGATTGGGATCGATGGTCTGACCCTCACTTCGCCGGATGCGCACCGCGGCGTCTTTCACCGTCTCATCGGTATCTCCCGACAGGAGTCGAGCCCGAATCGTCCCGAGTCGGGGGAGGACGACGCGGCTCGGAAAACCTCGAGCCGGCGTGATGCCGCGGTACTCCGAGTGTCCCGGCGCCGAGACACGTATCTCGATCACGGCGCTCGCGGGGATTCGGGCCTGCACCCCGCCGCCGGCTCCGGCATGAAACGTTCTGTTGAGGGACCCTCCCGCGGCGAACCATGAGACGTCGATCTGCGCGCCTTCGGGGCGGAGTCCTCGATCGTCCTCAACCCCCACGACGATCTGGCGGCCCCGCTCGAGGACGATGGGGGGGATCTCCGTGACGACCCCTGTCGTGGGAGCGATTCCGAAAGAAACCACGGTCGGCACGTAGTCGGGAGACTCGAGGGTCAGGGAGTAGGCTCCTACGGGAAGTCCTGAGACCGCCAGCGTTCCGGAAGCCTCGGAGTGAACGCTTGACATCCCGCACCGGGATAGGAGCGCCTCGAGGTCCTTCTCGCCGGCATGGAGCACTCCGCCCGCGCGGATTCCCGCCGCCGGCTCGCCCTCCGCGAGCACCCGCGTTCGCACGCCTCCTCCCGCCGTGATCCCCGCACGCACGGGCGGCGCATCGCCGGAAAAAGGTCTCTTGACGACAAGAAGGGAAGGGGCGAGCGGGGATTGCGGGCACACGATCACGGGAAGGTCGTCGGACTCCACAGGGAATGGGATCGTGGCGTGGCCGCGAGCATCGGCGCGAATCACCGGCGCCGAGTCGCTCGTGCCGGCGTGGATGTTGGCGCCCACGACCGGCAATCCATCCGGCCCCACGAGCGCGATGATGACGTCGCGCGAACGACCGGCATGGGAGATGGTCGGACCGCCGCCTATTAGGGCGAGAATGACGGCGCAGAAGGTCGCGACGCCCGGCATGGGCTCAGACTCCGCGGCGCGACGAGTCGGCCTCGACCGCCACGCTCGGGGAGCTGGCTCCCGTCGTGGTGGGAGGGCTGGGTTTGTACGGAAGCTTTGGTTTCGGCAGGCCGCCTCCCCCGCAGGCAGTCGTCAGCGTGCAGCTGCCACCACCCGGGCCTAATGCGCAACCGACTCCGCCCGTCGGCGACTTGACGCATGAGAACGCGCTGACATCGGCGCAACATCGCATGCATGTCCCGGTCCCGTCCGTGCAAGTCGCCATGACGGGAAGGTGTGCCAGAAGTAGGGCTCCGGCCAGAAGCAGGATTCGGAGGAGGCGTCGGCGCATGACGGGTTCTCCTTCTCGATCAATCGTGCAACAGAGAATCTGAAACAATGGCGATCCGTGGGTGGAGCCTAGATCCTCAGGCGCCCAAAGGCAAGTCGGGGGGTGGCGTGCCCGCTTTGTGAGCTCCTGTCGGCAAGAATGAGGCGCGATAGCGAGTCAATCTCTGGGACGCGCTCCTGGAGCCGAATTCTTCGAGTCGCTGACGGATCCCCGCGCCCCGGCTCCGTCTCTCACCCCCCTCCCCTTCGCCACGCGCCCGTCCCCCCGCCGAGGGCGAGGGGGAGCCCGCCGAGGAGGGCGGCCATCGTGGTCATCATGATGGGCCTGAAGCGCAACAGGCACGCCTCGTAGATCGCCTCTTCCGGGCTCTTGCCGTCCACCCTCTCGGCGTCGAGGGCGAAGTCGATCATCATGATGGCGTTCTTCTTCACGATCCCTATCAGCAGGATGATCCCGATGAGCGCGATGACGCTCAGGTCGGTGCGGCAGATGAGCAGGGCGAGGATCGCCCCGACCCCCGCGGACGGCAACGTCGAGAGGATCGTGATGGGGTGGATGTAGCTCTCGTAGAGAACGCCCAGCACGATGTACACGGTGATGAGGGCGGCGAGGATGAGCAAAGGCTCATTGGCGAGGGAGGCCTGGAAGGCCTGGGCGGTCCCCTGGAAGCTGGCTTGCACGCTGGCCGGAAGGCCAATCTCGCTCTCCGACCTCTCGATGGCGGCGACCGCCTCTCCCAGAGAGCGCCCCGGGGCGAGGTTGAACGAGAGCGTGACGGCGGGGAACTGCCCCTGGTGGTTCACGGCGAGAGGGGCGCTTCGCGGCTCGATGCGGGTGAAGGCGCTCAAAGGGATCTGGGCCCCTGAGGCCGAGCGGACGTAGATCGAGCCGAGCGACTCGGGGCTCTCCCTGAAGCGCGGGGCCACCTCCATGACGACGTGGTACTGGTTCGCCTGCGTGTACATGGTGGAGACCTGCCGCTGGCCGAAGGCGTCGTAGAGAGTCTCGTCCACCGCCTGCGCCGTCACCCCCAGCCGCGACGCCGTGTCCCGATCGATCACCACATGCGACTCGAGGCCTGCGATCTGGTGATCGCTCGCGACGTCCCGCAGCTCGGGAAGGGCGGAGAGCCGGTCGACGAGGCGCGGGGCCCAGGTCGCGAGCTCGGCGCCGTCGGCGCACTCGATCGCGTACTGGTACTGCGTCCGGCTGACGCGGTTCTCCACCGTGAGATCCTGCACGGGCTGCATGAAGAGGGTGATGCCGCGGACGCCGGCGAGACTCCCCTGGAGTCGGCGGATCACCTCCAGGGCGCCCGGGCGCCCGGAGTCGAGCGGATGGAGGTTGATCTGGATGCGGCCGCTGTTGAGCGTCGTGTTGATCCCGTCGATGCCGATGAACGACGTGACGCTCTCGACGGCAGGGTCCTTCATGATCTCGCCGACGAGCCCCTGCTGGAGCCCGGCCATGGCGTCGAACGACGTCGATTGCGGCGCCTCGGAGACGCCGAGGATGGCGCCGGTGTCCTGGACGGGAAAGAACCCCTTCGGCACGGCGACGTACAGCCAGATCGTCGCCACGAGCGTCGCGGCGGCGACCAGCACGGTCGCGCGCCGGTGGTGCAGCACCCACCGGAGCGTGGCGGCGTACAGGTCGACGACCCGCTGGTAGATCGACTCGGAGGCGCGGAAGAGGCGGCCGTGCCCGGATGGCTCCTCGCGGCGGAGAAGCCTCGCGCACATCATCGGCGTGAGCGTCAGCGAGACGACCGCCGAGACGAGAATCGTCACGCTCAGCGTCACGGCGAACTCGCGGAAGAGCCGGCCGATGACGTCCCCCATGAAGAGAAGGGGGATGAGGACGGCGATGAGCGAGACGGTGAGCGAGACGATCGTAAACCCGATCTGCGCGGACCCCTTGAGCGCGGCCTGGAGCGGGGCCTCCCCCCCTTCGATGAGGCGCGCGATGTTCTCGATCATCACGATGGCGTCGTCGACCACGAACCCCGTGGCGATGGTGAGCGCCATGAGCGAGAGGTTGTCGAGGCTGTAGCCCAGGACGTACATCACGCCGAAGGTGCCGACGAGCGACAGGGGGACCGCCACGCTCGGGATGAGCGTCGCCGGGACGCTCCGGAGGAAGAGGAACATGACCATGACGACGAGGGCGACCGTCAGCACGAGCGTGAGCTCGACGTCCCGGACCGACGCGCGGATGGTCGAGGTGCGGTCGGCGACGATCGCGACCTTCACCGACGACGGCAGCGTCGCGCCGAGGCGCGGGAGGATCGCCTTGACCCGATCGGCGACGTTGATGATGTTCGCCCCGGGCTGGCGCTGGATGTTGACGAGGACGGCGGGGGAGGCGTTCATCCAGGCCGCCTGCCGCGAGTTCTCGGCGCCGTCTTCCACGTCGGCGACGTCCGAGAGCCTCACGGGGGCGCCCCGGCGGTAGGCGACGATCAGCGGGCGGTACCCCTCGCTCGCGATGATCTGGTCGTTCGCGCCGATCGTGTAGGCCTGCCTCGATCCGTCGAAGCTCCCCTTCGCCTGGTCGACGTTCGCGGCGGCGAGGGCCGACCTGAGGTCCTCGAGGCCGAGGCCGTACGAGGCGAGGGCCGTCGGGTTCACCCGGATCCGCACCGCCGGTTTCTGCCCCCCGCTGAGCGAGACCAGCCCCACGCCGGGAAGCTGCGAGAGCTTCTGCGCGAGGCGCGTGTCGGCCAGGTCGTGCACGCGCGTGAGCGGCAGCGTCTCCGAGGTGAGGGCGAGGGTGAGGATCGGGGCGTCGGCGGGGTTCGTCTTGGCGTAGATAGGCGGGTTCGGGAGATCGCGCGGGAGGAACGTCCCCGCCGCGTTGATGGCGGCCTGGACCTCCTGCTCCGCGACGTCGAGGTTGAGCGCGAGGTCGAACTGCAGCGTGACGACGGAGCTCCCCGACGAGCTGGTCGACGTCATCTGCGTGAGGCCGGGCATCTGGCCGAACTGGCGCTCGAGGGGGGCCGTCACCGACGAGGCCATGACATCCGGCGAGGCGCCGGGGTAGAAGGTCATCACCTCGATCGTCGGGTAGTCGACCTGGGGGAGCGCCGAGACGGGGAGCTGGCGGTATGCGACGCCCCCCGCGAGGAGGATCGCGACCATGAGGAGCGTCGTCGCGACGGGCCGGAGGATGAAGGCTCGCGACGGGTTCATCGGGCGGGCGCTCTACCCGTTCGCGCCGCGTTCGGTGGAGGCTGCCTCGCGGACGGGGCTCCCCGCGCGAAGCTTGTCCATGCCGTCCACGACGACGGCGTCCCCCTCGGCGACGCCGCTCCGGATCACGACGTCGGCGCCGCTCATCGGCCCGAGCGTCACGGGGCGGACCTCGGCGAGCTTCCCCGCACCGACCACGTAGACGAACGCCCCCTTCGGCCCGCGCTGGACCGAGACGACGGGGACGATGACCGCCCCCGCGTCGACGTCGAGCCTGAGCTTCACGTTGACGAACTGGTTCGGGAAGAGCGCGCCGTCCCTGTTGTCGAAGACGGCCTTCAGCTTCGAGGTGCCCGTGGCCGGGTCGATCTGGTTGTCCACCGTGAGGAGGCGCCCCGTCGCGATCTTCATGGAGCCGTCGCGATCGTAGGCCTCGACGGGAAGCTCGGCTCCGTCCCGGAGCCTCCGGAGCAGCGCGGGAAGGGCGTCCTCGGGGATCGTGAAGACGACGGCGATCGGCTCGATCTGGGTGATCACCAGGAGGCCGTTCGGATCGTTGGCCCGGACCATGTTCCCCGCGTCGACGAGCCTGAGCCCGACGCGGCCGGCGATGGGTGCGGTGATGCGGCAGTAGACGAGCTGGAGGCGCGCGTTGTCGATCATCGCCTGATCGACCTTCACCGCCCCCTCGGACTGCCCCGCCGCCGCGATCGCCGAGTCGAGCTGCTGGCGCGCGATCGTCCCCTGGTCGAAGAGGGCCTGCAGCCGATCGAGATCCAGCCGCGCGTTCGCGAGCGACGCCTGGTCCCGGGCCATCTGCCCCTCCGCCTGCTCGAGCTGGACCTGGTAGGGGCGGGGGTCGATCTGCGCGAGGAGATCTCCCGCCGCGACGAGATGCCCCTCGGTGAAGGCGACCTTCTGGAGCGCGCCGTCGATCCGGCTTCGCATCGTCACGGTGTTGTAGGCCGTCACCGTCCCGAGGCCGCGGAGGTAGACGGGGAGATCGCCGTGGCGCGCTCTCGTCACGACGACCGGCACCGCGGGCGTCTGCTCTCCCGGTGCGTCGGCCGCGGAGGTGCCGCCCCGGCAGGCGGGCGCCGCGATCGCGGCGAGGGCGAGGGCCGCGATCGCGAGGTGCGGAATCCGGGCCGGGCCCCTCAAGGCTCGACCTTCCGGAGCCACGCGAGGAGGGAGGCGATCTCGGCGTCCTTCAGCTCGAAGGCCGGCATGTCCCCCTTCCCCGCGCGCGTGATCTTCGCGAACTCGGGGGCGCGCCGGAGGAGCGGCCGGTCGACGAGGTTCGTCCCGATCTCTCCGCCGTGCGCGTCGTCGCCGTGGCACGCCGAGCACGCCTCCGCGAAGATCCGTTTCCCCTCGGAGGCGTCACCGCCCGCGAACGTGCCGTCGGGAAGGGGGCGGAGCGCCTCGTCGGCCGCGGCCGCGGTGATGACTGGAAGCACGGGCAGCGCAGCCGCCGGGCCCCGCGCCGCCGCGAGGTGGGCCGCGAGGGGCTCGAGCTTCTCCGCCTCGATCGTCGCCCCCCATCCCTTCATCTTCTTGAGCACCGATCCCCACTGGGCCTGCGTGAGGCGCTGCTGGTCCACGATGTCGCGCGCGTGGCACGTCGAGCAGTTCTCCGCGATGAGCGTCTTCGCCGTCGCGGCGTCGATCGCCGGGGCGGCGTCGGGAGCCGGTGCGGCCGCTCCGCTCGCGCCCGAGGGATCTTGCGCGGCGGCGCCGATCGCGAGCGCGGCGAGCGTCGCGCAGGCCACGGCGGCGGCGACGGCCAGGACGCCCGGGCGCCTCATCCGGCCACCGTGAAGTCCACCGAGGTCCAGCCGTTCCAGAAGTAGCCGCTCGGATTCCAGATCGCTTCGCGCGGCTGCACGTTTCCCTTCGCGTCGGTCGCGCGCGCGACCGCGCGGTAGCTTCCCGGCTTCGCGTCGAAAAAGTGCCTGAAGACCTGCCACCGCCCACGTCCCGGCTCCCCCTCGAGCGCGGCACTCGTCCACGTGGCGCCGTCGTCGAGGCTCACCGCCACCGACGCGATCGCCCCCTCGCCCGAGAAGGCGACGCCGGCGATCTCCTGCCGCCCCCGGGGTGTCGTCCCGCCGCCGGCCGGGCGCGCGATGACGGACTTCACGGGAATCGTCGTCACGGGGATCATCTGATCCGGAGGGACCGCCGTCCCCGGAGCGACGGGGCTCTTCGGCATGCGGTAGGCCGTCTGGTAGTAGAACCCCTCCGCCTCCTTCTCCTGGACCGTGAGGTGCGTCAGCCACTTCACCCAGTGGTTGCCGGCCCAGCCGGGGACGACGAGGCGGAACGGCGCTCCGTGCGCGAGGGTGAGGGGCTCGCCGTTCATGTGGGTCGCGATGAGCGTCTCGCGGTCGAGCGCGCGGTCGAGGGGAAGGCTCCGGATGAACCGCGGGACCGACGGCTTCGGAGGGAGATCGGCGCCGAGGAGGCGCACGTGCGCCGCGCCAAATTGGGCGGCCGCGACGCCCGCCTTTTGGAGGAGATCCGAGAGGCGGACGCCGCGCCATTCGGCCTGCCCCATGGCGCCGTGCACCCACTGCACGCCGGGGACGGTCGGCGTCTGCAAGCCGCGGCCGTTCCCGGCGCACTGCAGGACAGAGGTGAGCGAGACCTGCTCGAAGCGCGCGAGATCGGGAAGGCGCAGCTCGAGGGGGTTCCTGACCAGACCGTCGAGCCGCAGCCTGCGATCGGGATCGAGCCCCGGAGGCCCGAGGTGGCTGCGGATGAAGAAGACGCGGGTGGGGGTGATGAGTGAGTCGAAATGCCGGATCGGCGTCGCGAGATTCTGCGGGTGCTCGCCGAGCTGGAGGAGCGTCTCCTCGGCCTTCCCCTGGCGCGGGAGCGCGAGCGCTGCCAGCGAGATCGCCCCAGCGCGGACGAAGTCTCTCCGTCGCCACATGGCGGGCAGTAGAGGTTACGACGCGCGCGGTGTCAATCGGCGCGGGGCGGGGATTCCCGGGGGGCCGGCCTACTCCGGCTCGTACGCCGAGTGCCCGTACGCGGGGCAGACGAGCAGGTGGAGGAGCGCGCCGAACAGGCTCAAGGTCGCCCGGCAGTCGAGACAGCGAAAGCGTGAGGGACGTTTCATGGGAGGATCATCCGACGAAACGCCGCGCCCCGCAAGATCCGAAAAATCGGGAAGCGCGCTCTGGGAGATCTCTTCGGCGATTCGGGTTCGTGATGATCGTGACGACTGCGCCGGCTCACTCGCCGCGAAGAGTCGCCATGGGATCGATCCGCGACGCCCTCAGGGCCGGGATCGACGCGGCGGCGAGCGCCACGAGCGCGAGGAGCCCTGCGACGCCCGCGAAGGTTGCGGGGTCCGCGGGGCTCACGTTCACCAGGAGGTGCCGGAGGCTCGCCATCAGCGGCACGGCCGCCGCCGCGCCGAGCGCGATGCCGGCGATCGCCCAGGCCATCCCGCCGGTGACGACGGTGCGCATCACGTCCAGGGGCCGCGCGCCGAAGGCCAGCCGGACGCCGATCTCGTGCGCGCGCCGCTCGGTGGTGTACGAGAGGATTCCGTAGACACCCACCGTCGAGAGGGCGAGGGCGAGGAGCGCGAAGAGGGAGACGAGCAGCATGGAGAACCTCGGGCGGACGAGCTCCTTCTCGACGAGCTGATCCATCGTGGCGAACAGGCCGATGTCGACGTCCGGGTCGATCCCGGCGAGGCGCGCCCGGACGGCGGCGGCGGTTGCGCCGGCCGAGGCGGTTCGGATGGCGAACATCGTCGCCCACCGCGGCGCCTGCCGCTGGGGCCAGTAGATCTCCGGATCGGGGGCGGCGTCGGGTCTGAACGGGCGCACGTCGGCGACGACGCCGACGATCTCGACCGTCGCCTGGTGCGCCGCGAGCGTGACGCGCCGCCCGATCGCTTCTCCTCCGGGATCGAGCCGCCGGGCCATCGTCTCGTTGACGATCGCCACCGGCGTCGCCCGTGCGTCGTCGGCGTCGTTGAAAGAGCGCCCGCGGAGGAGCGGGATCCCCATCGTCCGGAAGTACGCGGGGCCGACGTCGAACCAGAGGACCGACGGGCGCTCGCCCGCCGGAAGGATGGGGCGCCCCTCGATCGAATACTCCTCGCTCCCGTCCCCGCCGCGAAGCGGCACGGCGGACGCCGCGGCGGCGCCGGCCACGCCGGGGATCGCGCGGAGCCCCTCCTCCATGCGCGCGAAGAGATCGGCCGCCGAGGCGGCGGACGGGCGATCTCCCGGCGAGCTGAAGACCGACACCGTGAGCAGGTTCCCGCGGTCGAACCCCGGGCGCCAGTCGAGAAGGTTGTCGAAGCTCCGGAGGAGGAGGCCGGCGCCGATGAGGAGCATCGTCGCCAGGGCCACCTCGATCGCGACGAGGGCGTGACGGAGACGCCCGCCCCGGTGCTGATCGCCCCTGTGGCGCCCCTCCTTGAGCGCCTCGTGGAGCGCGGGGCGGCTCGCGAACCACGCGGGGACGAGGCCGAAGACGAGGCTCACCGACGCGGAGAGGAGGAGCGCGAAGGCGAGCACGCTCCCGCTCATCCTCACGTCCGCGAGGCGGGGGATGTCGGGGGGCGCGAGCGCGAGGATCGAGTCGGTCCCCCATGCCGCGACGACAGAGCCGAGCGCCCCGCCGAGCATCGAGAGGACGAGGCCCTCGACGAGAAGCTGGCGGATGAGCCTCCCGGGCCCCGCGCCGAGAGCGGCTCGCACGATCATCTCCTTCTCGCGGGCCGTCGCGCGCGCGAGCATGAGATGGGCCACGTTGGCGCAGCCGATGAGGAGCACCAGGCCGATCGCCCCGAGGAAGGCGAGGAGCGCGGGGCGCACGGATCGGACCGTTCTCTCCCGGAGCGAGTCGACGGCGATCCCCCACCCCCGGTTCGCGTCGGGGTGACCCGCTTCCAGCGACGCGCGGAGCGCGATCATCTCGGATCGGGCGGCCTGAAGCGTGACCCCCCGGGCGAGTCGGCCGAACGGCCGGAAGCCGCGCCACTCGTGGTTGCCGGCCCTCTCGGCCCAGAGGGGGATGAAGACTTCCGGGCGCGGGAGTCCGGGGATCTCGAACCCCGCCGGAAGGACGCCGACGATCGTGCGCGACTCCCCGTCGATCTGGATGCGGGACCCGACGACGTCCGCCGCGCCGGCGAGCTTCCGCTGCCAGTAGGCATGCGTGACGACGGCGGCCGGCTCGCGCCCTGCGTCGCTGTCCTCGGGGACGAGGAGGCGGCCGCGCTCGGCCCGGACCGAGAAGACCTCGAAGAGGCTCGAGGCGACGATGCCTCCGGGAACCCCCTCCTTGAGGGCCCCGTGCCGGATCATGAACGGCCAGTCCCGCGCCAGCCCCATCGCCTCGATCGTGCGCGACGACCGCGCCCAGTCGGCGAGATTGCCGGGGGACGCGGCGCAGAAATCGCCCATCCGCTCCGGGTTCGTCTCGCAGATCATCACGAGCCGATCCTCTTCGGGGTAGGGGAGCGGGCGGAGGAGAATCCCGTCCACGAACGTGAAGATCGCGGTGCTCCCGCCGATGCCGAGGGCCATCGTCAGGACGACGACGGCCGCGAACGACCGCTCGCGCCGCAGGCCGCGCAGGGCATGCCGAACGTCGAGCCAGATCCATCTCACGGGCGGTTCTCCAGCCGGGCGGGCCGATCACGAGATTCGGAAGCAAGTCCGAAGCCACGCGCCCGCGCGCGCCGCCGGCCGGAGCGCCCGGGGGCTCAGTCTCCCGGTTCCGCCCATGGGAACGCGATGTGCGATTCCGGACGCCTCATGCTCGGTCTCCGCGCCAGGGCGCGGAGTCGCGCGTCGGGTTGACCGTCGCGCGCGATCGCCCGTACAATGCGCGCTCTTCCACACAGTTCCGGGAGCGCGCCGTGACCATCTCGACGTTTCTCGTGTGCGCCATCGTCATCGCCCTGGCCTTCGATTTCATCAACGGATTCCACGACGCGGCGAACGCGATCGCCACCGTCGTCTCCACGCGCGTGCTCAGCCCCACGCGCGCGGTCGCCTGGGCCGCGCTCTTCAACTTCGTCGCCGCGTTCGGCTTCGGGACGGCGGTCGCGAAGACGATCGGCAGCGGGCTCATCGACACGAAGGTCGTCGACAACTACGTCATCCTCGCGGCCCTCACGGGCGCGATCGTCTGGGACCTCGTCACCTGGTGGGGGGGGATCCCCTCCAGCTCGTCGCACGCGCTCATCGGCGGGTACGGCGGCGCGGCGATCGCCAAGGCGGGGATCTCCGCGATCATCCCCTCCGGCTGGTACAAGACCGTCGGCGCGATCTTTCTTTCGCCGGTCATCGGCATGGTCCTCGGCTTCTCGATCATGTCGCTGATCAACTACGTGCATCGGAACTCGGTGCCGGGGCGCGTGAACCGCCGGTTCAAGGTCCTCCAGCTCGTCTCGTCAGGGTTCTACAGCCTCGGCCACGGCACCAACGACGCGCAGAAGACGATGGGGATCATCACGGGGCTTCTCTACGCGAACGGGAGCCTGTCCTCGTTCGAGGTGCCGTTCTGGGTGATTCTCACCTGCCACGGCGCGATCGCCGCGGGAACCTTCGGCGGCGGCTGGCGGATCGTGAAGACGATGGGGCAGCGGATCACGAAGCTGAAGCCGGTGGGCGGCTTCGCGGCGGAGACCGCCGGGGCGATCACGATCATCGCCTCGTCGCTCGGCGGCATCCCGGTCTCGACGACCCACACGATCACCGGCGCGATCGTGGGCGTGGGGGCGACCACCCGCCTGTCCGCCATCCGGTGGGGGGTCGCGGGCAACATCGTCTGGGCGTGGATCTTCACGATCCCGGCCTCCGCGGCCGTGGCGATGGTGACCTACTACTTCGTGCGCGGCGCGATCCCGATCGTCGGCTGATCCCCGATGGGCCTTGCGCCCCGGGCCCAGGGCGGCGCGTTGCCCGGGTGGCCGGTTCGCCTATACTTGACCGTCCGCGCGGAGCCCCGGGTCTCCCGGGCTCCTCTCCTGCCGCCGCTGCACCCGGCGGATCGGAAGCGTCGGGAGCTTCCGGTCTTTCGGCTTTGTCGTGCGACCCGGCTGCGGGTGGTGCTCGCGCCCCAGTTATCATGATGAGGTCGACACGATGAGCCAATCGACGCAGATCGCCGCATCTCGCCGCGGAGGCCGGGACGCTGCGGAAGTTCGCGAGCCGGCGCCGCCCGCGGTCCCGGACCGTGCGCCCCGACACCCGGCGCGCCCGGCGGCGAAACCCGCGTCGGAGAGCCAGGGGCCCCGATGGGCGGTCGGTCTTCTGACGGCGGGCCTCGTTGTCATCAACTTCGCGGGCCTCTCGTACTACGCCGCGCCCCCGGCCGTCCGCGTCCGGCATCCGCTCCACGCCTGGCTCCGGGCGTCGGGCTACATCGGCCAGTCGCTCGGGATCATCTCTCTCGCGCTCTTCCTGTTCCTCTGGCTCTACCCCATCCGCAAGAGGTTCATGTCGAAGCTCGCCTTCACGGGCCGCCTCCCGGTCTGGCTCACATGGCACGTGGCGGCGGGTCTGGTCGTGCCGTGGGCCGCAGCGACGCACGCGGGATGGCGCTTCACCGGGATGATCGGTCTGGGATACGCCGCGCTCTTCGTCGTGTACCTCAGCGGCCTCGTCGGCCGCTATCTGTACACGCGCATCCCGCGCCAGCGGACGGGCGTCGAGATGACGCGCGACGACGTGGCCGCCGAGCGGGAGCAGATCCTCTTCGATCTCGTGGCGAGCACCGGGCTGACGCCCAGCGCCGTCCGAGGTCTCCTGACCGTCGACGACGCCGGAGCGCGCGCGGCCGGGTTCGTGGGCGCCTCGCGCGCGATGCTGCGGGACGACCTGGTGCGGCGCCGCGCGGCCCGGAGGCTCGAGATCACCCTCAGCCGGCGCGCGGAGGGGGTGCGCGCCCTCGACCGCGCCGCGATCGAGCGGGTGGTCCAGCTCGCGCGTCGCGAGATGGCTCTCTCTCAGCAGATCCGGAGGCTCGCGGCGACGCAGCGGGCGTTCGGCCTCTGGCACGCGCTGCACAAGCCCGTCGCGGTCACCGCCTTCGTGGCGGTCGTCGTGCACGTCGTGGTGGCGATCGCCGTCGGCGCGACCTGGTTCCACTGATGCTCCCCGGGCCGTCATGGCCAACCTGATCACGGGGATCGTCCTTCTCGCCATCACGATCTTCGCGATGCGTCGCCACCTCCGGAAAATGGCCGCCGGCATCGCTCGGCGATCGGGCATCCGGAACGCCTGCCCCCGCTGCGGCGCCGTGAACCCGGAGGGAGCGCACTCCTGCGCGAAGTGCGGCGTCCCGCTCGGGGCGTTCGAGGTCGTGGGCCTGAAAGCGCTGACCGCGTCGCGGGCGGGGGCGGCGGGCTCGGCGGCCCTCCACGCCATCGTCCGCGGCGACGTCTGCGTCGGGTGCGGGCTGTGCGTCCCCGTCTGCCCCGAGCCCGGGGCGATCGCGATGGCCGGCAAAAGGGCCGTCGTCGACATGGCGCTCTGCAAGGGACACGGGAAGTGCGTCGAGGCGTGTCCGGTCGCCGCCATCTTCCTCTCCGCGGGTGATTCGGTGCAGCGCGTCGAGGTCCCCGACGTCGACGTCCACTTCGAGAGCAACGTCCCCGGCCTGTACGTCGTCGGGGAGCTGGGCGGGCGGGGGCTGATCAAGAACGCCGTCAACGAGGGGAAGATCGCCATCGAGCACATCGCCGAGCAGGTCCGGCTCGAGAGAGCGGGGGCGCCCCCGGCTCCGGGGGTGAGGGACGTCGTCATCGTGGGATCGGGGCCCGCGGGGCTGTCGGCGGGGCTCGAGGCCAAGCGCTCGGATCTGTCGTACGCCGTCCTTGAGCGGGGGAGCGTCGCGGACACGATCCGCAAGTACCCGCGGCACAAGCTCCTCCTCGCCGAGCCGGTGAAGATGCCGCTGTATGGAGATCTCTGGATCGCGGACGCCTCGAAGGAGTCGCTCATCCACGTGTGGGAGGCGATCATCGCCGAGACGAAGCTCAGCGTCCTCACGGGGCACGAGGTGACGCGCGTCGGCCGCGCGAACGGCCTCTTCGACGTCGAGGCGGGCGGGAAGATATTTCGGGCCCGTCGCGTCGTCCTCGCCATGGGCCGGCGCGGTGTGCCGCGGCGGCTCGGGGTCCGCGGCGAGGAGGCCGGGAAGGTCGTCTACGACGTCGCCGAGATGGAGGTCTTCGCGGGACGGCGCGTCCTCGTCGTGGGCGGGGGGGACAGCGCGGTCGAATCGGCGCTGGGGCTCTCGAACCAGCCCGGCACCGACGTCACGCTCTGCCATCGCGCCGCCCGGATCGACAAGGCCCGCGAGAGGAACCAGGCGAAGCTCGCGGCCGCAGTCCGCGCGGGGGCCGTGAAGCTCCTGCTCCGCGCGCAGGTCCGAGAGATTCGAAGCGACGTCGCCGTCCTCGACGTGGCCGGTCAGACGACGCTTCTCGCCAACGACGACGTCATCGTGCGGATCGGGGGCGAGCCGCCGAAGGCTTTCCTTGAGCGCGCCGGGGTGCGCTCGGTGCGCAAGGACGTTCCGGTGGAGAGCGCAGGCCCGACGCGCACGGTCGCCTGAGCGCGCGCCCCCTCACGGCCGGCCGGGCCGATCGATCCCGACCAGGCTCCGGACGCGCTCCACGAGATCGGCGGGGCGATAGGGCTTGTGCAGGAAGGGCGCCTGCGCGCTCTGCGGCGCCCGGTCGAGGATGTCGCTCTCGGTGAAGCCGCTCATCATCAGGGCGGGAAGCCCGGGGCGCAGCCGCCGGAGCTGCTCGAGCGTCTCCCACCCGTCCATCCGCGGCATCGTCACGTCGAGGATCGCCGCCCGGATCTCCCCCACGCGGTCCCTGAACTTCTCGATCGCCTCCGCGCCGTCCGTCGCGACCACCACGTCGAACCCCGCCCGCTCGAGGACCTGCAGCGTGAAGGACCGCGCGAACTCGTCGTCGTCGGCGAGGAGCACGGCGTCCCGATGGGAGCGGGCGGACGCTCTCGAGGGGGCCTCCTCGCCGAGGGCGCGCGGCGCTTCCGCGGCCAGGGGGAGGACGACGCGAAAGGTGGTTCCACCCTGCGGGCGGGTGGATACCTGAATCGTCCCGCCGTGGCCACGGACGATGCCGAGGACCGCCGCCAGCCCGAGTCCCCGTCCGGTGAACTTCGTCGTGAAGAAGGGATCGAAGATCCTCTGCACCGTCGTCTCGCTCATCCCCGCGCCGTCGTCCGCAACCTCCACGAAAGCGTACGCGGCGGACGGGAGCTTCTCGGGCAGGTGGGGGGAGACGAGCTCCGATTCCTCGAACCGGCGGGATCCCGTGCGGAGCGCGATGATCCCGTCGCGCTCGCCGAGCGCGTCCGAGGCGTTCGTGATCAGATTCATGACGACCTGCCGGATCTGCGTCGCGTCGCCGTCGATCGCGGCAGGATGCAGATCGAGCCGCAGGTGCGCCTTCTTGGAGACGACGAGGTTCAGGAGCGCGGCCATGTCGGCGACGATGGCGTCGAGGTGGGCGGTCTCGACGACGAACCGGCCGCGCCCCGAGTAGGCCAGCATCTGGTTCGTCAGGTCGGACGCTCGCTCGGCCGCCTCGAGGACCTTGCGGATCTGCGGCTCGATGGTGGAGCCGCTCGGGGCGTCCGCGAGGGCGAGGGACGCGTACCCCAGGATCGCCGTCAACAGGTTATTGAAGTCGTGCGCGATCCCGCCGGCGAGGACGCCGAGGCTCTCGAGCTTCTGCGCGTGCCGGAACTGCGTCTCCAGCGCGCGGCGCTCCTCCTCGGCCCGCTTCCTCTCGGTGATGTCGGTGACGGTGCCGATGACGGCGAAGGCGCGGCCGCCTTCGTCGAACTGAATCTCGCCGCTTCCCCAGACGACGCGGACTTCCCCGCCGGGCCGCGTGATGCGGTATTCCATGTCGGTGAAGACGTCCGTCCGCAGCAGGCGCTCGATCCCATGCTCGAGCTTCGGGCGGTCGTCGGGATGAACGGGCGCCGTCGCGGCGTGCAGCGTGCCGGCGAACTCCGGCGCCGTGATGCCGTGAATCCGGCACATTTCCTCGGACCACCTGACGCGGTTCGACGCCAGCTCCCACTCCCAGCTTCCGGAGCGCCCGGCCCGCTGTGAGAGCCTCAGGAAGGCCTCGCTTTCCCCGAGCGCCGCCTCGGCCCTCCGGCGGTCGGTGATGTCGATCATCAGCCCCACGAGCTTCACGGGCTCGCCGTCGGGAGCCACGACGCGAACGATGTCGCGAAGCCAGACCACGGTTCCATCGGCCGCGATCATCCGGTACTCGAAGTCGTGGTGAGCGCGCTGCCGGGTGGCCTCGATGCAGAACGCGACGGCGCGCTCCCTGTCGTCGGGATGGATGTGCGCCGTCCAGAAGCTCGGGTCGCGGTACCACTCCGCGCGCGGATAGCCGAGGAGCCGCTCGGCAAACTCGCTCACGAAGGTGAACCGCCACGTGTCGACGTCCGCCTCCCAGACGATGCCCTCCACCGTGTCGACGAGCGTCTCGTAGCGTCGGCGCGCGCTTCGAAGCTCGGTCTCCACGCGCCGGGTCTCGGCGACGTCCTCGAAGCGCTGCAGGCGCCCCACGTAACCGCCCCGGGCGTCGCGGACTTCGGTGGAGGCGACGCTGAGGACCCGGCCGTCGACGAGGCGCAGCTCCCCCTCGGCGTTCTCCCGCGTCCTCTCGTCGAGGTGGCGGTCGATCTCGCCTGAAGTGATCGATCCGTCGCGTGCTCCCGCCTCGAGTCGCTCGATGTCCCAGATGCTGAAGAACCGCGAGTTCGCGAAGAGAATCCGGTCCGCGCGCTCGTCGGCGAGGAAGTACCCCTTGCGGGACTGGGCGCCGACGGCCGAGAGCGCCGCGTCGGTCCAGCTCGCGCCGGGGAGGGGAGGCGCCGCGCCCGGGGGCGCCGACTCCACGAGGAGATTGACCGAGCCGACCAGCTCGCCCGCAGCGCCGTGCACCGGCATCGAGTGGGCGTGGGCCCGAATCGTCCGGCCGTCCGGTCGTTCGACGACGAGCGGCTGGTCCGCGTAGCCGCACCCCAGGCGCAGCGTCTGGGCCATGCACGTCCGGTCGTGCGGGAGAGGCGAGCCATCGAGGGTGCTGAGCCGCGCGGCGCCGCAGAACCGGTCCGCGGGATGGCGCAGGGCGGGAACCCGTCCCCACATCGCCGCCGCGGCGCCGTTGAACCTCGTGATCGAGCCGTCCGCGGCGCACGTGTAAGCCGCCACCGCGAGGGAATCGATCGCGCGCTCGATGTCGCCGAGGGAGAGGGTGCCGGAGAATTCCCCGGGAACTCGACGGTCCGTGTCATCCGGCATGCGCGGCTCGGCCCTCCAACGCGGCAGGCATACTATCCGTGCGGCGTCATTCCGTCATCTCATGCGCGAGCCCGCTCCTTCTCGAAGATCAGGCCGTCGTCCACCTCGTCGCGGTCGAACATCCCCTGCAGCGCGGCGCGGAAGCCGCCGGCGCCGACCTCGATCCCCTTCGACGGGATCGTCAGCTTCGAGAAGTGAGGCGTGATCCGCGACACGAACTCCCCGACGGTGACGCCGCTGACGTGCCGCAGGTGGTGCGGCACGAACTCGACCACCAGCGCCCGCGCCGAGGCGAGCAGGCGCGGCATCCCCGAGAGGGCGAAGGGCTCCGACCCCTCGATGTCCATGACGACGACGTCGAACGATTCGCCCGGGAGGAGATCGTCGAGCCGGCGCGAGGGGACCTCGATCGTCCTCGGGGCGTCGTACGTGTACATGAACCGCCGCTCCTTCGGGACTCGCTTGCTCCCCCCCGAGTTCGCGCGGCTCGCGAGGAAGGGGAGAGCCTCGTCTCGATCGCCGGCGGCGACGTTCAGCGCCCGGCAGTTCGTGACGCCGCTCAGGGCCAGGCTGATCTCGAGAAGCCGGAACGTCGCGGGGTTGGCCTCGATGGCGACGGATGCGAGGCAGAGCCTGGAGAGGGGGACGACGAGCGACCCGACGTGGGCGCCGACGACGAGGAGCCGGCTTCCCGCATCGAGGCGGCCTCCGATGCGCTCGCGCTCCTCGCGGCCGTACTCGCCGTCGCGCCGCAGGATCCAGCCGACCCCCCGGTCCTCCGGATCCATGGCGAAGGTCCCGGCGACGGTGGTGACGAGGAGCGCGCCGACGTGCGGGCCGAGCCTCTCCTTCGCGCGCCGCCCGCGCCACGCCTGCCACGCGAGGTGGAGGTTCTGTCTCACCTGCCCTGCGGGCGCCTCAGCTCCCAGGTCAGGTAGGACTTGAAGGCCTCCGGCTGGCCCGGCGGGGCGATCCAGAACTCCCCGAGCACGACGCCGTCCGGGCGGAGCTTGTAGGTCAGGCGGAACCGCGGCGCGGCCGAGGCGGCGTCGCTCACGAAGACCGCCTCGTTCGCCGCCGGCGACGTGACGGCGTAGTGGATGGCGTGCTCCTCGTTGTCGAAGTAGCTCGCCTCGACGGCTCCCCCGGCCGCCGGGAAGATCACCATCAGGTCGTCGTGCTTGCGGGCGGGAGCGCCGTTCGCGGCCGGGTACTCGGCGTGGTTCGTCCTCACGATCACGTGATCCTGGAGCCCGCGCTCGAAGGAGCACGAGCCGGTGCCGGGCCCGAGGGCCCCCGAGTTGTCGCCGGCCACCCACGATCCGATGAGGAAGTCGAGCGGGGAGAGGGGCGGGGGCGCCGCCGCGCGCGCGGGCGCCAGCGCCGCGGCCATCACGACCCCGGCGATCGAGATCCATCTTTTTCGCATCACGCCTCCTGGACGTCGGCCCGCGTCGTCAGACGTCGAGCCGGTCCTCGTAGGGAACCGTTTCCCCGTGCTCGATGAAGCGGCGCATGAGACGGAGATACATCGCCCAGCAGTAGCACGACACGCGCCAGTGCTCGTTCGCGGTCGGCCACCCGGTGTGATGGAACCTCACGCGGGTGACCGAGGCCCCCTCCGGCTCCAGCCGGCACCCGACCCGCGTGCCGATCCAGTCCGGCCCCGCCGCCGTGATCTCGAGCTCGAACTCGGAGCCGGGGTGGCACTTCGCGACGCGCGCGCGCCAGTCGTACCCCGGCCCGAAGCCCAGGGCGTACGTCGCGCCGATCGCCGGCTCGCCGCTCGACGTCTTCGTCCACCAGCGATCGAGCCCCGCCGGTACTTCTCGAGGTAGGCGCGGCTGACCGCGTCCTTCATCCGCTCGCCGCGCGCGCGCACGGCGCGGATCGCGAGGGTGCGGCCGCCGACCTGGATCGCCCCGATCGGATCCTCGAGAAACGTCCGGTACCAGCTCCGGGGCTCGAGGCTCCATGAGCGGACGAAGACGCGGCGCTCCACCACGACCGCCCAGATCCCGATGAAGCGATGCGCAAGGCCGGCGCGGATCGACAGCATCCTCGATCGGTCGATCGCGGCGACGACGCGGGAAGGAAGCGGGCGCTTCGAGGGCATCGGTCACTCCGCCCGCAGCGTCTCCCGAGGGTCCGACCTCGCGGCGCGGGCGGCAGGAAAATACGACGCCGCGAGCGTCGCCGCCAGCAGGACGAAAGCGGTCGCCCCGAGCGTCGCGGCGCCGACTCCCTCCACGCCGAAGAGGAACCCCGAGAGCCAGCGCGACGCGGCGACCGCGAGGGTCAATCCGCAGGCGAGCCCGGCGACGGTCAGCCTCACGCCGCGCGCGATGACGAGCGAGAGGAGGTCCGCCGGGCGGGCGCCGAGGGCGGCCCGTATCCCCATCTCGCGCCGGCGCTCGGCGACGGCGCACGACATCACGCCGTAGACGCCCAGGACGGCGAGCCCGAGCGCGACCGCGGCGAGGGCGATCGTGAAGTCGGTCCCCAGCTTCTGGCGCCACATCGCCTGATCGAGGACCTCGGGCATCGTCCTCACGCTTCGGAGCGGGAGGGTCGGGTCGAGGGCGCGCATCTCGCGCCGCACCGCCTCGAGGAGCCCCGCCGGGTCGGCGGATGTCCGCACGTGGAGCGTCAGGTCGGTCACCGGGACCTGCAGCGTCGTCATGAACAGGTGGGGCGAGGGCTCCTCGGTGAAGGTGTCGTATCGGCCGTCCTTCGCGACGCCGACGACGACCCACGTCTCGTCGACGTTGGCGAGCCTGAACCTCCTGCCGACCGCGTCCGCCCCGGGCCAGAGCTTCTTCGCGAGCGTCTCGTTGACGACCGCCCAGCCGAGCGCCCCCGGCTCGCCGTCCGATCGCTGGAAGGGGCGCCCCGCGACGATCGGCGTCCCCATCGTCTCGAAGTATCCGGGGCCCACGGTGCTGGCGCGCAGGACGAGGCCGTCGGCCGGGCTCCCCTCGAGGTAGGCCGTGGTCAGCATCCCGCCCCCGATGAGGTTGACCCGATCGGCGACGGCGGCCGACGTCACCCCCGGGATCTTCGACACCTCGTCGACGACGCGCTGTTGGAAGGCCTGGGCCCGATCGCGATCGTATCCCTGGAGCCCGAGGTCGAAGGAGGCGACCAGCATCCTCTCGCGCTCGAAGCCGGGATCGACGCGCCCCGCGTTGAGCTGGCTCTCGAGGAAGAGCCCGGCGGCCACGAGGCACGCGGCGGCGAGAGCGACCTGGCCCGCGGCGAGCGCGGTGCGGAGGGTCCCCCCGCGTCGCGTCGCCGCCCCGCCCGAGCCCGCGGCGAGCGCGGCGCGCAGGTCGGGGCGCGATCCCTGGAGCGCCGGGAGGAGGCCGAACGAGGCGCCGACCGCCGAGGCCACGGCGACGACGAAGGCGAAGACGCGCGCGTCGATCGGCACGTCGAGCGTCGGCGGCAGCGCCGGCCATCCCGCGTGGAGGACGAGGTCGCGCCCCCACGTCGCGAGGTGGAGGGCGACGCCGGCCCCGGCGGCGACGACGAGGAAGTTCTCGAGGAGCAGGAGCCGGACGATGTCGATCCGGCTCGCCCCCAGAGCGAGGCGCACGGCCATCTCCTTCCGGCGATCGAGCGCGCGCGCCAGGAGGATGTTCGCGACGTTGGCCCCCGCGATGAGGAGCACGAGCGCCGCGATGCCGAGCGCGAGCGCCGCCCCGCGCGCGCACGCCGCGCGGTCGTTCGGGCCGAGGACCGCCTCGGTGAGCGGGAGGACGGTGGCGCTCCACCCCTTGTTCTCCTCCGGATGCTCCCGCGCGAGGCGCGCCGCGATCGTTCTCATCTCGGCCTCCGCCCCCTCGAAGGTCGCGCCGGGGGCGAGCCTGCCGAAGACCTGGAGGAGCCCCGAGTGCCGGCGCTCCGCGATGAAGGACGCGACCCCCGTGAGGACCTG
>JACPZX010000028.1 GCA_016195325.1 Acidobacteriota bacterium | reverse complement strand
GCTGGACTTCGACGCCGTGATCGCGCTGGCCGTCGCGGTCGCCGTCGGCTGGGCCGCGGCGCGACTGGCGCGCGTGGCGCAGGTGGCGCCGGCGCTCGCGCGGCTGGCGTGGGTCTCGACGGCCGCCGTCGTCTCGATCGCGCTCGCCGTCTCCCTCGGGAGCGCGATCGCGGAACGCCCGTCGCCGGCCCGCACCGGCGGCGCCGCTTCGTCTCCCAACGTGGTCCTCGTCGTCGCCGACTCCCTCCGCGCCGACTACGTGGGCGCCTACGGCGCGTCGCGCGCGCTCACCCCCCGGATCGACGCCCTCGCGGCCCGAGGGGCCCGCTTCGAGATCGCCTACGCCGCCGCGTCCAACACGCCTCAGGCGCTCGCGGCGCTTCTCACGGGGCGCTCCCCCCGGGGGGCCGCCGCGTCCGGCGCCTCGCTGGCGTCGGCTTTCGCCGCCGCCGGCTACGCGACGCACGCCGTCACCGCGGACGCCTCGCTCGAGGGCTCGGGAGATCTCGCCCGCGGGTTCTCGACCTTCACGAGCGACCTCGCTCCGTCGCGCCTCGCGCGTCACGCCGGATCCCGTCTGGCCGCCACGCTCGCATCGTTTGGACTGTGGTCCCCCCCCGCGGGGTCTCCCCAGGCCGGCCTGGTGGTGGACGAGGCCCTCGCGTGCGCGGACTCCTCGGGCCCGCCTTTCTTCCTCTTCCTGCACCTGATGGACGCGCACGACCCGTACACGCCGTCGAAGGAATCCGCGAGCGCGCAGGGAGCGGGGGAGCCTTTCGCGCCGATGGGCGCGGGAGAGCTTTCCGAGATGATGGCGGGGCGCCGCCGGGCGGAGCCGCAGGATCTCGAGAGGCTCCGAAGACTCTATGCCGGGGCGGTCTCGTCGATCGACGCGGAGGTCGGTCGCCTGCTCCGCGGCCTCGAGTCGCGCGGCCTCTCCGATCGGACGATCGTCGCCTTCACGTCGGACCACGGGGAGGAGTTCATCGAGCACGGCGGGCTCGGCCACGACGACACGCTCTACGAGGAGCTGGTGAGGGTCCCGCTGGTGATCGCGGGGCCGGGCGTGGCGGCGGGGCTCGTCGTGAAGGAGCCCGTTCGCGCGATCGACGTCGCCCCGACGCTGGCCGAGGCGGTCGGGGCGCCCGCGATTGCGGCGGCCGACGGCGCGTCGGCCTGGGGAGCGCTCGCGCGCGGCGAGCCCCTCACGGAACGTAAAATCTTTCTCGAGATGACGTACGTGGGCGCGCGCCATCCCTTCCATCTCCTCCGCTCCTGCCGCTTCGGAGATCAGAAGGTCATCGGGAGCACCTTCCACGTCGACGGCGCCGGTCCGTGGCGATGGGAGCTCTACGATCTCGCCGCCGATCCTCTCGAGAAGCACGACCTGGCCCCCTCGCGCCCGGGTGACCTTGCGGCGCTCAGGACGAAGCTCGATTCATGGGTGCGAAGATGACCCCCGGCCGCCGCCTCGCGATCGCCGGCGCCGTCACCCTCGCGCTCTACGCCCTGTACTTCTACGTGCCGTTGTCGGTCGGCCACACCGCGCCGATCTTCGGCCTGCGCCCTCTCGGCGACTGGTCGATCGGGTCGGCGGCGGGGGTCGCGGCCTTCCTCGCGGCAATCTGGATCTCGCTCTTCGCCGCGTACGCCGCCGCCTACCGCGCCGTGCGCGCCCTCCTTCGCGGAGAGGATGCCGCCCGGCGAGCCGTCTATCTCGTCGCCGCCGCGGTGACGGTCCTCCTCGTCTTCCTCCCGTCGCTCCTCTCGAAGGACGTCTTCGACTACATCGTCCAGGGACGCCTTCTCGCAGTCCAGCGGGTGAACCCCTTCACCATTCCGGCGGACAGGTTCCCCGAAGACGAGTTCGTCCGGGCGATGGGGTGGCCGCAGTTCACGACGCTGTACGGGCCGGGGTGGGTGAGCACGGCCGGGATCCTCGCGTTCGTCTCACCCGCGTCGCTCGCCGGGTCGGTCGTCGTGTACAAGGTCCTCTTCCTGCTGGCCCATCTCCTCAACGGCGCGCTGGTGGGGGCAATCCGGCGCGGATGGGGACGGCGCGCGCTCGAGGGGGAAATCCTCTACCTGTGGAACCCGCTGATCCTCGCGCAGGTGGCGGGGGACGCGCACAACGACGTCTTCCTCATGATGTGGGTGCTCCTCGGCCTCTTCTTCTGGCAGCGCGCCACGGCGCTCGGCGCCGCGTTCGAGCGGGTCATCGGCGTCGTCTGCCTGAGCGTCTCGGTGCTCATCAAGTACGTGACCGCCCCGTTCCTCCTCCTGGCGCTCGCGCAGACACTCATGGCGCGCCGCGACCGTAAGGGGCTCGGCGCCGCCGCCGGCCTCGCCCTCGTGGCGGCCGCGGTCGTCGCCCTCGGTTTTCTCCCTTACGTGCGCGGGATGGATCCCCTCGCCGTCCTGCGCCCGTACCAGATGGGCCACTACCAGGGCGGAATCCTGATGGTCCTCGGCATGGCGGCGAGCCGCGCCTTCCCGTCGGGAAGCGCGGAGCTCTCAGAGATGGCGTCGCGCCTCCTCGGCCTCGTCTCCCTCGCCCTGACCGCGCTCCTCGCCCTCTGGTCCGCCCGGCTGGCGTTGCGCGCGCGCCGGGACGAGGACGTGGCGCGCTCGGGGCTGATGATCCTGATGCCCTACCTTCTCGTCGTCACAGCGCTCCTTCGCGTCTCGTACGGCGTCTGGATCGTGGCCGTCGCGGCCCTCCTCGCGGCAGGGGCGCTGAGGCGCGCGGCGCTGTTGCTGTCGGCGTCGCTCGGCGCGCTCGAGGTCTACTGGGTCTACGCGATCCGCATGACGGGGACGGTGCCGTCGCTCCACCGCGAGCAGGCGGTGGCGACGCTGGTTGCCGTGGGAATTCCCATCTCATATCTTCTCGCCGTCCGGCTTTCGGCGCGCGCGAGAGAGGTCCGCGCGGGCGCGACCCGCCGGGGGAGGCCGCGACCGGATGAGAGCGACTGAAGAGGCGCCGAGCGCGGCGGTGCGGAAGGACGAGGCCCTTCCGCGCGCGGTCTCCATCGTCATGCCCGCCTACAACGAGGAGGCGGGGATCGGTAAGGTCCTGGACTCCCTCAAGCAGGCGCTCGGCGGCGGCGCGTGGGCCTTCGAGATCATCGTCGTGGACGACGGCTCGTCGGACCGCACCGGGGAGATCGCCCGCGGCCACGGGGTCACCGTCGTCACCCACGCGGCGAACCGGGGGTACGGCGCCTCCCTCAAGAGCGGGATCCGCGCGGCCGCGTCCCCCTTCATCCTGATCATTGACGCCGACGGGACGTACCCGAGCGACGCGATCCACCGCCTGCTGGAGCTCGCCCCCGGCCACGACATGGTCGTCGGCGCGCGCACCGGGAAGAGCGTGCACATCCCCCTTGTGAGGCGCCCCGCGAAGTGGTTCCTGCGGCGGCTCGCGTCGTACCTCTCGAGCACGGAGATCCCCGATCTGAACTCGGGGCTGAGGATCTTCCGGCGCGATCGCTCGCTGCGCTTCTTCCCGATCCTTCCGGCCGGATTCTCCTTCACGACGACGATCACGCTGGCGCTCCTGTGCAACGACTTCCGCGTCGCCTTCGTCCCCATCGACTACTCGAAGCGGCACGGCCGGTCGAAGATCCGCCCCATCCGCGACACGCTGAACTTCCTCGTGCTGATCCTGCGCGCGATCCTCTACTTCAACCCTCTCCGCATCTTCATCCCGGCCTGTCTCCCGATCCTCGCCGCCTTCGCCGTGAGCGCGGGGTGGGACGTCTTCGTGCGCGAGGACCTGACGGAGAAGACGCTGATCCTCCTCTTCGCCGGCCTCCAGATCCTGGCGATCGGCGTGCTGGCCGACATGATCAGCAAGGGGCTCCGGGGGCCGGACCCCTCCGCGTGACGCCGGCCAGGCATATCCCGACAACGGGGACGCCCCGGACGGCCCGCCGGTCGGCGGCCGGCGGGAATTCCCCCATTTGCTTGAAATGGCGTCACATGGCCGTATACTTGCCCCTCTGAAATGGCCCCCCCACAGGAGAATCGTGATTTGAAGGTGTCCGCCTCGCTGGAGGAGATTCAAAGCAGCGTCATCGGCTTCCTGAAGTCGCCCGCCATCACCAACGGGGACGGCTGCATCTACTCGTGGGTGAATCCCGATCATCCCGGGTTCGTCTACCCGGAGTCGATGGGGCTGTACCTCCGCCTCATGTCCTACCTGGCCAGCGAGCGGCAGGACGAGGCGCTCGCGGAGCGCGCGCACTCCATCGCGGCGAGCCTGCAGCGCCTGACCCCCCCTCTCGGAGGGGTCGGGATGGACGGGAAGCTGTACCTGTTCGACACCTGCATGGCGGTCGCCGGGCTGTCGGCGTACCGCAGGCTCCTCCACGGCCGCATCGACCACGGCGTCCTCGCCCGGATGGCGCATTTCGTCAAGGACTCGACGATGCGGCGCACGACGCTCGTCAACGACGACGGCACCGCCGCCACGATGCCGCACCACTGGTCGACGATCTACGGCACCCACCAGCTCAAGACGATGATCGCGCTCGACTGCCTCGGCGAGGATCTCGCCGACGATTCCTTCCGCGACCTCGCCCGCGGCGTCATGGAGGAGCTCGCCCCCGCCTGCTTCAAGCAGGGCGCGTTCCGGATCGGACCGACGGACACCGTCGTCTACACGCACGCGCACTGCTACTCGCTCGAGGGGCTGCTGTACATGCGCGCGCGCGGCTACGCCGACACGACGGCGTATCTCAAGGCGGGCGCCGATCGCCTGAAGGCGTGGCAGAACGAGGACGGGAGCGTCTACAACTGGTACGAGGACCCTTCGCGAAACCGCGTGAAGGTCGGGGACGCGAGCGCGCAGGCCGTTCGCATCTGGCTCGCGGTCGACCCTGTGGCGTACCGCTCCTCGATCGATCGCGGCCTCGCGTTTCTCTCGAGCCTGAGGTCCCCCGAAGGGGGGCTGGTCTACTGCGCCGGCAGCCGTGACGTGAACTCCGTCACCTCCATCTTCGCGACGCAGGCGATGGAGTGGGCGCTCCGGGGCGCGCGCCCCGAGTGGCTCGTCTGATCCCATCCACCCTGCCGTAAGGAGAAGCCCCCGAGATGAGAGTCTGCGCCATCATCGCCGCCTACAACGAAGGCCCGAACATCGCCGCCGTCATCGCCGGAGTGAAGGCCGTGCTGAAGCCCGGCGACGAGGTCCTCGTCGTCGACGACGGCTCGGTCGACGACACCTCCGAGGCGGCCCGCGGCGCCGGAGCGCGCGTCGTGCGCCAGGAGCCGAACCAGGGGAAGGGGAAGGCGATCCAGCGCGGCCTGAAGGAGGCGACGGGAGACGTCGTCCTCTTCATCGACGGGGACGGCCAGGACTACCCTTCGGAGATCCCGCTCCTCCTCGCCGAGCTGGACAGGGGGGCCGACTTCGTCAACGGCTCGAAGTTCATCGGGACGATGAAGGAAGGGGCCATCAGCACGCCGAACTACTTCGGCAACAAGTTCATGAGCGGGCTCATCAACATCCTCTTCGGCGTGCACATCACCGACTCGCAGGCGGGGTACCGCGCCATCCGCCTCGACAAGGTGCGCGCCATCCCGCTCACCGCGAAGGAGTACGAGATCGAGACCGAGATGCTCATCAAGTCGATCAAGCGCGGGCTGAAGATCGTCGAGGTCCCGGTCACGCGCGATCGCCGCGCGGCGGGGCGCACGAACTTCAAGAGAATCCGGAACGGCCTCATCATCCTGGGCACGATTCTCAAGCTCCGGTTCACGGCGGCCTGAGGCCGCCGCGTGCGAGGGCGGCGTCTCGGCCGTTGGGCCCTTCGGTGGATCGGGCCGGCGCTCTTCCTCGCCTTCTGGTACGTGAGCGATCACGCGCAGATCCGCGGGCTCCTCGGGCGCGCGCGGTGGCTCCCGCTCGTCGGCAGCGCCGCGATCAACCTGGCCCTCCTGGTCATCAAGGCATGGAGATGGCGTGAGATCATGAAGCTTCAGGCGATCGACTACGGGTTTGCGCCGTCCGTGCGCGCGTACACCATCGCCTCGGCCATCGCGTCGTGGACCCCGGGGAGGCTCGGCGATTTCACGAAGGCCTTCTCCGTCAGCCGCGAGAAGGGGATCTCGTTCGGCCGCGCCGCCTCGTCGGTGATCGCCGATCGCCTCCTCGACGCCTTCGCCCTCACCCTCGTCGCCGCGGCCGGCGCGGGATTCCTCCTCGGCCCCGTCGGCGGCACGGTGACCTGGTGCCTCGTCGCCCTCGCCGGCGTCATCGCGTGGACGCTGTACCGGTGGACGAGCCAGGCCGGTCCCGAGAAGGCCAGCGCTGCCTTCGGCAGGGTGGGCCTCGCGCGCGCCGGGCGCGAGCTCGGCGACGCGATCGCGGGCCTCGAGCAGATGGCGACCCCCTCCGGGCGGCGGCCGGCTCTCGTCGCCCTCGTCTCCACGCTCGCCTCGACGCTTCTCACGTTTCTCCAGGGATACCTCGTCGCCGTCAGCCTCGGCGTGCCGGTCGCCTTCCTGCGGCTCGCGGCCGGGCTCGCGGGGGCGAGCATCGCGGCGCTCCTCCCGCTGACAATCTCGGGCATCGGCATCCGCGAGGCGACGCTGGCCTTCTATCTGGGCCCGGGCGGCATCTCGCTTCCCCAGGTCGTCAGCTTCTCGGTCGCATTCCTCCTCGTCGTGAGCGGCAGCGCCGCGCTCTACGGCGCCCTCGCGTACATGTTCTGGCGCGCCCCGGTGATCCCGCACGGCGCGCACCCCACCGCCCCGCCGCCCGCCCCGGTGACGGGAGAAGGAGCGCCCCGTGGCTGAGCGGCGTCCGGCGCAGGATCTGACGGGCCCGATCCGCGCGATGGCCGTGATCCCGACGTACAACGAGTCGGAGAACATCCAGTCGATCGTGAAGGCGGTGCGCTCCCTCCCGTACGACATCGAGGTGTGCATCGTCGACGACGGCAGCCCCGACGGCACCGGGGAGATCGCCGACGACATGTCGAAGGCCGACCCCGGCGTCCACGTGCTGCACCGGAGCGGGAAGCTGGGCTTAGGCACCGCGTACGTCGCCGGCTTCAAGTACGCCCTCAGCCAGCAGGTCGACGTCATCATCGAGATGGACGCCGACTTCTCGCACGACCCGAACTCCCTCCCCGACTTCCTCAACAAGATCCGCGAGGCCGATCTCGTGATCGGGAGCCGCTACCGAAACGGCGTCCGCGTCATCAACTGGTCCTTCAAGCGCCTCCTGCTGTCGAAGATGGCGACCATCTACGTGAACATGATCACGGGGATCCCGGGCTCGGTCATCAGCGACGCGACCGCCGGCTTCAAGTGCTACCGGCGGACCGTCCTCGAGGCGATCGACCTCGACCGGATCCACTCGAACGGCTACGCCTTCCAGATCGAGATGAAGTACCGCGCCTACCGCAAGGGGTTCCGCCTCGCGGAGGTCCCCATCACCTTCAACGATCGCCACGTCGGCCAGTCGAAGATGAACAACGCGATCATCTTCGAGGCGCTCTGGATCGTCTGGCGCCTCCGCCTGGGGATTTGACGAGAGGTTCCGCCGTGCGCAGCGCCCAGGACGTCCTCGGGGAAGACCGGCTCCTCTGGGAGTTCTGGCTGCATCACGGCTACGAGGCCGAGGGGCTTCGCGCCCGGCTCCGCGAGCTCCCCCCGGACGCCAACGGCGACTACCTCGCCGCGAACTCCCTCTACGGCTGCTTCGAGGAAGGTCTCCTCGATCTCCTCTCGACGGAGTCGGCCGGCTCGCTTCTTCCCGCTGCCCGCCGCGTCGCGGAGGGCCCCGCCCCGAGGGTGACGCTCGACGACCCGGAGGGGAAGCTCCTCGCCCTCGTGTCGCTGCGCCCGGAGCGGGGCCGCGCGATCGCCGAGGCGGCCTCGCGCGTGAGATCCTGGCCCGCCTTCCATCGCGCCGTCGGCCGCGCGAACCTCGTGACCGCGGCCGCTCCCGCGCTCGCGCTCGGGGGGGACGCCGTCGACGCCGGGACGCGCGAGGCGCTCACCCGCGCGGCGGCCGGCATCCGCGCGCGCAACGAGCGCCTCCTCGATCTCCTCTCCCGCCTCCTCGACGCCTTCGCGGCGGCCGGCCTCACGCCGATCCTGTTGAAGGAGACGGCGCTCCAGCAGCTCGCCTTCACCGGGCCAGGGGACCGGATGATCGGCGACCTCGACATCCTCTTCGCGGACTCGGAGGTCGACGCCGCGGATCGGATCCTCGAGTCGATGGGGTACGCGTCGTTCGAGGGGATCTGGTCGCGCGCCTGGTACCGGGAGCACCACCACCATCTCGCCCCCCGCGTCAGCGCCGCCGAAGCGGTGAAGATCGAGCCGCACACCGGCATCTGGATCCCGTCGGGCTCGTGCGCGCCGATCCTCCCGGAGATGATCGCGGCGAGCCGCCCTCACCCCCGGCTTCGCGCGCGGCGCCCCGCGCCGGCGCACATCCTCTTCCACCTTCTCATCGACATCCACGGGAACGTCTCGATCGGTAAGATGTACCAGGTCGCCGACGTCGCGGCCCTCCTGCGCGTCGAGGGTCGCGAGATCGATCCTTCCGTGCTCACCGACCTCGCGCAGCGCACCGGGGCGACGGCGTTTCTCGAGGACTCGCTCTTCGTCCTCGCGCGCGCCTACGGCGAGGCTTTCATCGCCGGGTCGTGTCCGGGGCTCGAACGGCTGATCCCCCGCCGGCGCCCCACGCTGGAGCATGCGGGGCTCCGCCGTCTCGCGCTCATGAACCTCTGCGGCTTCGAGCCGTCGGCGAGCCCGCTGTCGATCGCGGGGATTCGGCTGCTGCACAAGACGCTCTTGCGTCCCGGCGGGCGAAGCGGGCGGGTCGCCTTCCTTCTCCGGGCGCTGTCGGGCGGGGAAGGGGAGTCCGAGGGGATGGGGGACATCGCGCGGAGGAGCCGGAACTCGCGGGCCGGTCAGCTCGCCCGGGCCGCGACCTTCCCGTTCCGCGCGGCGTACCGCGCCGTGCGGGGTTGGCGCCGCTCCTGAATCCCGTTGTGGTTGTCCATCCCGGATGGTCGTATGCTCCCGTCGCATGCAACGTCCTGGCGATGAGGAGGTCTCTCCATGAGACGAGCAGCTGTAGTCCTCGCGTGCGGCATGTCCTTTTCTCTCGCGGCGGCGGCGCCGCAGGCGTCGATCAAGGTGAAGGAAGCGGGCTTCGGCGTCACGCAGTTCAACCAGTGTGGCTACGACGGCCCCCAGACGGGGCCGCAGTCCCTGCGACCGCCGCGCGCCACCATCAACGACATCCAGTGCTCGCCCGGGGGAGCCTGGGGGGACTACGTCTACGTCGCGGTCAGGACCGTGAACAAGGACTTCGACACGATTGGCGGCGTCGAGCGGGTGACGTTCACCGGTACGTCGAGCATCGCCCCGCCGGGGCTCATCTCGAACTACTTCGCCACGAACGTCTCGTTCACCCCCGGCGGCTGGCGCGGCGGCGATCTGATCGACGTGACGATGAAGGGAGATCCGAGTTCGACAGGAGGGGACAGCGTCGTCCAGCAGTTCGATGTCACGTGGGCCAGCCAGGGCGTTCGCGGTTTCAGATTCGGCACTGATGCTGCGTCGGCGGTGGATCCCACGGGTGGCTTCGGGTCCGACCTCTTCTTCGAGGCATCGGATGGCTACGACGGCAGCGTTTCGACCTTCATCCCTGGCGGCATTTACCGCATCGATTCGGCGGGCGCGGAGTCACTGTTCGGACCGCCTCGATTCGACGAGATGCGCTTCGGTCGCGGGGGGGCCTGGGGGTCGGACCTCTACGTCGACGGCGAGATTTTCGCCCCGAACGGGACTTCAACTTCCCTCGGAACCGTGTTCCGGGAGTTCGACTGGGCCGACGGGCTCGGCTTCGGCGGCGACATGTTCGCCCACGTGGCGGGGCAGGACCCGGGGACCGTCTACCGGATCACGCCGAGCGGGACCGCGACGGTCTTCGCGACGGGGGCTCCGGGGCAGATCGCGGGGTGCAATGGCTCGCTGTGGATCGGGAACCAGGGCGGCTGCTTCGTGGTGACGAAGAAGGGCCACTGACTTCTTCTTGACCCCGGCGGGGCGCGGTGACATGATCCGCGCCTCTCCGGGCTCGGCTGTTCGTCGGCGCGAGCCTCAGCGGGTGGGCGGCTAGCTCAGATGGGAGAGCGCCGCGTTCGCAACGCGGAGGCCGAGGGTTCGAATCCCTTGCCGTCCACCAAGAGTTTCCCCGGGGTGAGATGATGGCTGAATTGGATTCCGAGCGGGGCGTTTACCTCCAGAACCTGGAAGACTGGCGCCGAACACACCTCGGCGAGTTCGTCCTCATCAAGGGAAGCGATGTCGTGGGTTTCTTCAGCAGTTTGGAGGAAGCGTTCGATCGCGGAACGTTTCTCCACGGGCTCGAGCCGTTCTTCATTCAGAGAATCGCGCCGCAAGAGACCGTCAACGTCTCGTTCCACGGCGCTCGCGTGCTCTCCGCGTAGTTGGTGCGCTCCGACAAATCCCGGCGCGACCTGGAAGCGCTGGACAAGTTGAAACGACGCGCACAGGCTGAAAATCCGCGAGTCGAGTTCGACGTCACTCCCCAGGGACTGCTGCAACCGGGCCCGGTCATTCTCGCGCACGTCGGCGTGACTGCCGCCCACGAGAAAGCCTTACTGGCTGCGAGTCTGCCGGTTCCTCCACGCGTGCCGTGTCGCTTCCTGATTGATACCGGAGCGGACGGTTGCATGATCAAGCACGAGATCGCGGAGCGGGCCGGGCTCAAGCTGATCAACTCCGGTGTCCCCATGCACGGAGTCGGCGTGGACACGACGGGCCGGGTCTACATCGGCCGCATCGTCTTCGTGATTCAATCTGAGAGGCTCTCGGGCGTGGAGCATGAAATCGCGGCGAACACGGAAATCACCAGTGGCAGTCTCATGGACTCGAAAGTCATCGACGGTTTGCTCGGCCGAAACATGCTGGCGAGCACGGAACTGATCTACAACGGCGTCACGGGCAAGGTGAGCTTGAAGTTCACCAGGTAGGGTGAATGGGAGGGAATGTGGTTTTTCGGCACGGAGGATCTCAATGTGAAGCCCACAGTCATTCTTGAACCCAGCGATGAAGGCGGATTCACCGTGTTCGTGCCAGCGCTGCCAGGATGCATCAGCGAAGGTGATACCCGCGAGGAGGCGCTCGAGAACATCCAGGAAGCGATCCGACTCTACGTCGAGCCCGTCGACGACGAGATCGAGGCCCTGAGCAACTCTGAGGTCATCGAAATCACCGTGTAACCAAGACGCAGAGGGCTCGTCGCGAGGAGGAGGGTGGTGACGGCGAGGCGTCGCATCGGCGGGGCCCTTTCGTGCGATGGGTCGATGAGGACAGCCCCGCAGGGTAACACCGGCGAGGCTCCCGCGAGGCGACCGGCGAGCGACGTCCCGCCGGGAATCGACTAGAATCCGCCCCGCCATGCACTCGACGCGCGCCAAGATCGCCTGGACGACCGTCGTCCTCGCCCTCCTCGACGTCGCCCGCATGCCGATCGAGACGATCCCGAGCGTCGGCCCCCTCGCGTATCTCGCCACCGAAGCCCTGAAGTCCCTCGCCCTGTACGGCCTCACCCTCGCCGCGCTCCACCTCATCGGAAGAAGCTGGCCCGAGCTCTGGGGAACCCTGGTCCTCGCGGCCATCGGCATCGCCTTCGTGAAGCGAGCCACAGGCATCGCCCCCTGGATCCTCGATGCCGAGATCGTCGCCATCCTCGCCGTCCTCGGAGGCTGGGCGCTGACGAAGCCGATCGCAAGGCCGATCGCGATCGCCGTCCTGGTCGTCGCCATCATCCTCTGCGTCCCCGTCGTCCGGGCCGCGACGACGCTGGCCGAGCCCCTCGACGCCACCCGGACACCCGGCGCCCCCGACGTCGTCCTGATCGTCGTCGACTCGCTGAGAGAGGACGCGAGGATTCCGAGCCTCGACGCCCTCGGCGCCATCGGTGTCCGCTTCACGGCCGCCACGAGCGCCTCCCCGAGCAGCGCGCCGTCCACCGCGTCGATTCTCACGAGCCGCCTCCCCGGAGACCACGGGGTCATCGGCGCGTCCGACGTCCTGCGGGAGGGAGTGACGACGCTGGCCGAGGCGTTCCGCGCGAGGGGCTACGCGACGCGCGCGGTCGTCCGCGGCCCCGTCATCTCCAGGTCCCAGCGCCTCGACCGGGGGTTCGAGACGTGGACGGAGGAACCCGAGCCGAAGATCGAAGCCCGAGCGAGCCGCCCGAGCTTCACGTACCTCGCCCTCGGCGATCTCGACCAGTCGTTCCCCCGCGGCATGCTCGAGGGGATCCTGAGAGGCGAGATCACGCTGACTCCCGAGCGCCTCACGACCGCGAGGGCCCGCTACGCCGAGAATGCCGCCCACGCCGACCGCGAGATCGGCCGCCTCGTCGAGGAGCTGGGAGCGAGGATCGCGGGAGGTGAGCTCCTCTTCGCCGTCACCTCCACCCACGGCGAGGAGTTCATGGAGCACGGATCCCTCGGCCACGGCCAGACCCTCTACCACGAGCTGATCGACGTGCCGCTCGTGATCGCGGGCAAGGGGATCGTCCCCGGCTCGGTGATCGCGGATCCCGTCTCGCTCCTCGACGTCGCCCCGACTCTCCTCGATCTCGCGACGCACTCGAAGGAGGAGTCCTTCCGCGGCCGGAGCCTCGCGGCGTGGCTCACCGACCCGCGGGCGTCCCACGGGGTGATGACCGTCGAATCCGAGGTGGATGCCCCGCCGGGGCCGCGAGCCTCGAGACGTGGCTCGAGGAGCGCGTGAGGCTGAGGCCTCCCGGGTCGATCGCCCCGGACGCGACGGACGCGCGGCACGCGAAGCTTCTGAAGTCCCTCGGGTACGTCGAATGAGGCGCGCCTGGCTCGCGCTGCCGGCCGGAGTCCTTTCGGGGCTCATCCTCGCGATGTGGAACGTCGTTCACGTCGCGCTCGCCGCGCGGCTTTACCGCCATGACATCAGCCGGACCGCCGAGCTCTTCGGCCTCGCGCTGCTGTTCTACATCCCCGCCGCGATCGCGCTCGTCTCCGGCGCGGGGATCGCGCGGCGGTTCGCCATGAAGCGCTCGAACGCGGAGTCGGACCTCGCGTTCCACGCCGGTGCGGCCGTCACCGTCACCGCGTTCCTCTTCGCGCTCGGCGTCATTGCCCTACGGGATCCGCTCGCGGCTGGAGCGCCGGGGAGCCCTGCGCCGGATCTCCTCCTCGCGGCCCTGATGGCGATCGCCGCGGGGCTCGGGGCCTCCCGCCTCGATCCGGCACGGATCCCCGGCGCCGCCGTGGGCCTCCTCGCGGGGACCCCCGCGGCGCTCATCACGTGGGAGATCAGCCGGGACAGCCTCAGCGGTGCGGTCGGCGCGATCGTCGCCGTCGCTCTCGCGGTCCTCGCCGGGGGCTCGACCGCCGCAGCGGCCGTATGGATCGGGAAGGGGGCCATCGCGTGGGCGCGCCGTCGCGCCGTCGCCCTCGCGCTCGCGGCGGGCGCCGGTGCGCTTGGCGCCCTCGCGATGTGGACCGTTCACGAGGCCACCGCCGCGCCGACCGCCACGGGCCCCAACGTCCTCCTGATCGTCGCCGACACGCTGCGGGCCGATCACGTCGGCTGCTACGGCGCCCGCACGGCGAAGACGCCGAACATCGATGGGCTCGCCGCGAGAGGGGCGCGCGTCGATCCCTTCTACGCGGCGTCCGCCTGGACGGCGCCGGCCACGGCGTCGCTCCTCACGGGGCTCTACCCGAGCGGCCACGGCCTCCTCACGTACCGCGATCAGATCGGCGAGCGGGTCGAGAGCGTGGCGTCGCTCTTCGAGAGCGCCGGGTACGCGACGGCCGGGTTCAGCGCCAACCCGATCCTCTCGGCGCGCTACGGGTTCGGAGCCGGCTTCGAGACGTGGGACGAGGACTTGGAGCCGGACCCTCTCGCGCGGCACCGGCCGTCGCCTCTCTACGCGACGCTCGACCTCCTCGGGATGTACAGGGCGGCCGATCGCTTCCCGACGGCTGCGGCGGTCGTGACGCGGGCGCTCGCGTGGCTCGACGAGCGCCGGCAGGCCCCCTTCTTCCTCTACCTCCACCTCATGGACGCGCACGACCCGTACATCCCCCCCGCCTCGTTCGTCCCCGAGCTCCCCGGGGCGGCCGGGTCGACGCTCGAGATGCGGATCGGGACGCTCCCGGCGATCATGGACGGGAAGAGGCGGATCTCGGCGGCGGACTTCGAGAGGATGCAGGCTCTCTACGCGGGGGCGGCGGGGTACGTCGACGCCCAGGCGGGGAGGCTCTTCGACGAGATGACGAAGCGTGGGCTCCTCGAGAGGACTCTCGTCGTCTTCACCGCCGATCACGGGGAGGAGTTCCTCGACCACGGCGACCTCGAGCACACGCGATCGCTCTTCGAGGAGATCACGCGCATCCCGCTCGTCGTGGCGGGGCCCGGGGTGGCCGCGGGAAGCCTCCTCGCGGGGCCGATCCGGCAGGTGGACGTGGCGCCGACCCTGGCCGAGGCGGCCGGGCTCATGTTCGCGGGGAGGACGGACGGCGTGTCGATCTGGAGCGCGCTCCGGGGGAATCCGATCGGGGCGGCGCGCGACGCCTTCATGGAGCTCTCGTACCCCGGGTACCGGAGCCCGTGGCACACGCAGGTGGCGCTGAGGCGGGGAGGGCTGAAGCTGGTGGCGTCGAGCTTCAACCCGGGGCGCGAGGGGCCGTGGACCTTCTCGCTCTTCGACCTCGCGGCCGATCCGCATGAGCGGCTCGACTCGAGCCGCCGCCACGAGGCGGAGACCGCCGCGATGCGCGAGGCCCTCGAGGCGTGGAGCCGCAGGCCGACCCCGTTTCACGGCCGAGGCGGCGCGTACGACGACGAGACGGAGCGGAGGCTCCGCGCCCTCGGCTACATCGACTGATCGGAAGGCCCGAGGGTCAGTCGAGCTTCAGCGTGTAGTGCTCGTGGTAGGTGAAGTGCGCCTGGACCACCCGGCGCTCGGCCGGGTTGTCGCCGAAGCGCGCCTCGATCTCCCCCGACCCGGGGCTGACCGTGAGGTCCTTCGACGTCCCCCCCGCGACGAAGATCGCCGTGCCGTCCCACAGCCTCACGAGGGCGATCGACTTCGATTTGTTCGAGACGGTGAGGAAGGGGAGGAAGTTGGTCGGGTCGTCGACGCGCTGCACCGCCTCGAGGGGGGCGGGCAAGGTGACGGGCTTCGCCTTCTTCCTGTGCTTCGGGGGAGGCGGCGGGACGGGGGTGGAGAGGGCGCCGTACGGCCCGTCCTTCCGGTAGACGAACTCCTCGGCGCGAACGCGGGAGTTCGAGTCGAGGCTGAAGGCGACGAGGCTGACGGTTCCGTCGTCGCCGTCGCGGCGGACGACGGCCTTGCCGGTCGCGGCGAGCTTCGCCGCGAGCTTCGCGTTGTCCGTCGTCGGGACACCGTAGAACCTCGCGATCGGCGCGAGCTCGTCGCGGGTCGGCGGGGTCCAGCTCTCGCGCGCGAAGATCTCCGCCTCGCCGGGCGCAACCGCGGTCTCCCCTTCGGCAGGGGGAGGCGCCGCGGCCAGGGTGTCGGGGGAGGAGGTCGGCAGGAACGTCGCCGTCAGCGTCCTCGACTCGCCGGCTGCCTTCTTCACGACGTAGACCTTGAGCGCTCGCCGGATCCTGCCGTCGCGGATCGAGAGGATGAGGTAGCGGTTCCCGTCCCAGAGGTAGGGGGGGAGGCCGTCGAACTCGTCGCCGAGGATCGCGCTCTGCTGGTCCTGGGAGATGCGCGATATCGAGAGGGGGCCCGAGAGGCTCTTCGGCGCGCAGCAGGCGGCGGCGTCGTAGGAGATGTCTCCGGAGGCGATGAGGGTGCGGGTGGCGCCGTCGCCGTCGAGGACCGTGCGCATCGCCGGGAGAATCCCGTTCTCGAAGGCGTCGATTCTTTTCTCGACGATCAGGAACCAGGCGCCGGGGGCGAGGGAGATCTGCGCAGGGGCGCGCCCCGCGCTCTTCGACTGGGCCAGGAGATCGACGAGGCGCGTCGACGCGGGGGCGATGGAGAGGCGCGAGTCCGCGGGATCCGAGAGAACGGAGAGGTACGTGTCGATCGACTCGGGGGGCTCGGCGGCGGCCTCCTCTTCCTCTTCGGGGAGGATCTGGTCGAGGGTCGGGGCCGATGCGTCGGGGGTCGCCTCCGGCGTCTCCCCGGGCTCTTCCGCCTCAGGGGCTTCATCGCCGCCCAGAGCCTCGTCGAGCGTCGGGGCGGTTTCGCCCCCGGCGGCCGGCGCGGCGGCCGCCTTGGCCTCGAGAACCTCGTCGAGGGTCGGCTCGGGGGCCGACGCGGCGGGGGGCGGGGTCACAGCGGCGGCAGGTGCGGCCGCGGCGATCTCGGCCAGTGCGCCCTTCCGCGGCCCCTCGCCGGCGATCGCGACGAGGAGCGTTGCGCTGATCCCTTCGTTCTCGAGCGCGATCGCCTCGTGGAGCGAGAGCGAGCCCTTCGAGCCCTGCGAGGCGATGGCGTCGAGGACCTCGGGCTCGGGCGTCCCCGCGTGGAGCATCTTGAGTATCTGACGCCGCGAGAGATCCCCCGGCCCGGCCGCCGTCGCCGGCGCCACCATCGGGAATTTCGCGAGAAGCGCGTCGATCCTCGCGGCGTTCTCCCCCGACGCGGAGGCGATGACCTCCGAGGGGAGGCCCGCCCGGCGGAGAGTGAGGGCGCCGGCGAGGCTGAGGCTCAGGTGGGCCCCCGAGCCTTCGATCCACGCGACGATGTCGGCCGCCGGCTTGCCGGCGCGGTGCGCCTCGAGGATCGAGTCGACGGTCGGCGCCGCGCTCTCGTCCGGGGCGGGCGCCGCCTGCTCCGCGGGATCGCCCGCGCTCTTCGGAGGGGGCTCGAACTGACGGGCCGAGAGGCTCGAGAAGGGGACGGCCAGGAGGAGCGCGATCACCGCGATCAGGGGGAGGGGCCGATGCGTCAAAATCGTGTCACCTCGGCGATGAGAGGAGCGGCTCGACCGAGCCGCCAACGGGCGAAGTATATGGGAGGGGGTTCCGGGCGGCAACCGCGCGGACGAATTGACACGGATTTACCGGCGCCCGTATCATCCTCGACGGGGGGTACGAATCATTCGGCGCGCAGTGTTCCGCGCGGCGCTCGCCGCCGTGTCGATGGTGTCCCTTCTCACCCTGGCGCCGCTCGCCGTGTCCTCCCAGCCCCCCGTCCGGCCGGAACCCGTCCGCTTCACCGAGATCCAGGCGACGGCAGGGCTCGCCTTCACCCACCGCAACGGCGCCGCCTGGAAGAAGTACATGGTCGAGACGATGGGCTCCGGGGGGGGCGTCCTCGACTACGACGGCGACGGGCGCGACGACGTCTTCCTGATTCAGGGGGGAGCGCCCGCGGGCGCGCCCTTCGCGGCCGGCCGGGGCAACGCCCTCTTCCACAACGAGGGATCGGGGCGCTTCCGCGACGTGACGCGCGAGGCGGGGATCGCGGGGCGGAGCTACGGAATGGGCTTCTGCGCCGGCGACGTCGACAACGACGGGGACCCGGACGTCTACGTGACGGAGTTCGGGAGAAACCTCTTCCTCCGGAACAACGGCGACGGGACCTTCACCGACGCGACCGACGCCGCGGGGGTGGGGGACTCGCGGTGGGGGAGCAGTTGCGCCTTCGCCGACGTGGACGGCGACGGCGCGCTCGACCTGTACGCCGGCAACTACCTCGACTACACGATCGCGAAGGACAAGCCGTGCGGCAATGCCGCAACCGGCGGGCTCTCGTACTGCCACCCCGACGTGTACGACGGCGCGAGCGGCGTCTTCTACCACAACAACATGGACGGGACCTTCACCGACGCGACCCGCGCGGCCGGCCTCGAGCACCCCGAGGGGAAGAACCTCGGTGTCGTCTTCACGGACTTCGACGGCGACGGCGACCAGGATCTCTACGTCGCGAACGACTCCGTCGCGAACTTCCTCTTCGTGAACGACGGCAAGGGGCGCTTCACCGAGAACGGGCTCTTCTCCGGCACGGCGTACAACGAGAGCGGCAGGACCCAGGCGGGGATGGGGGTCGACACCGGGGACGTGGACGGCGACGGGCTGACCGACCTCTTCGTGACGAACCTCGACATGGAGACGAACACCCTCTTCCACAACCGCGGCGACGGGACCTTCATCGACGAGACCTTCCGGGCGGGGCTCGGCCAGCCGAGCCTCCTGTTCGTCGGGTTCGGGACGACGTTCTTCGACTTCGACAACGACGGCGACCTCGATCTCTTCGTCGCGAACGGGCACATCCTCGACGACGCGCAGACCTACAACGAGTCGGTCACGTACCGCGAGCGCAGCCACCTCTACGTCAACGAAGGGAGGGGGACTTTCACCGAGGAGGGTCCGCGCCACGGCCCCTTCTTCTCCCATGAGGGGGTGGCGCGTGGGGCGGCGACCTTCGACGCGGACGGCGACGGCGATCTCGATCTCCTCGTGACCTACAACAACGAGGCGGCGAAGCTCCTCCGGAACGAAGGGGCGGGCGGGGGGCACTGGCTCGAGGTGAAGCTCGCCGGCCGCGCCTCGAACCGCGACGGGATCGGCGCGCGGGTCGAGGTGATCTCGGGGGGACGGAAGCAATTCCGTGAGATCCGCGCCGGATCGTCGTATCTTTCGCAGTCGAGTCTGACGGCGCACTTCGGCCTGGGGGAGGGGGCGCGCGTGGACACGCTGAGCATCCGCTGGCCCTCGGGGGGCCGGCAGTCCTTCAGCGCTGTGGCGGCTGACCGGGAGATCCTCGTCGACGAAGCGTCGGGGATCGTCCCGCCGTGAGCGCCCCTCTCCGCCGCGGCGTCCGCGCGCTCCTGGTGGGCGCCGCGCTCGCTCTCGCGACGGGGGCGCCCGCAGGGACGGCGAAGGATCCCGAAGCCCTCTTCGCCCGGGGGATGGAGCTGTACCGCGGCGGCGATTTCAACGGGGCGGCCGCCCTCTTCGTGGAGGCGGCGAGCCTGCGGAGCGATTTCGTCGAGGCGCGCTACTACGCGGGCGAGAGCCTGCTGAAGGGGTTCCCCACCGACCTCCCCGGGGCGGAGGCGCAGTTTCTCGAGACGATTCGCCTCAAGCCCGGGGACCTCGACGGGATGCTCTCTCTCGCGCAGACCTACTTCGAGTGGGGGAGGTACGAGAAGGCGGGGGAGACCCTCTCGCGCGTCCTGGCCCTGAGCCCCGACCACCGCGGCGCCCTCTACTACTCCGGCGTCATCGCCGCCCGCCGGGGGGAGGACGAGAAGGCGATCTCCTTCCTCCGCGCGGCCCTCAAGACCGACCCCTCCCACGTCCCATCGCGGATCGAGCTGGGGCTCGCGCTGAGCCACATCTCACGCGACGACGAGGCGCTCGCCGCGTTCCAGGAGGCTCTCAAGGCGGAGCCTGCGAACGAGCGCGCCCTCTTCGGCGCCGGCAACTCCCTCACACGGCTCGGGAGGATCGACGAGGCGAGGGAGACGCTCCTCCGCTTCCGCGCGGTGCAGTCGGCGAACGAGAGGGCCGAGATGAAGGAGACGCGGATTCAGCTCTGGCTCCTCCAGACGCGCAAGGCGTACGCCGCGGGGAGCCTCGACGAGGCGCGGGGGGCCGTCTCGCGCCTCCTCGAGGAGTTCCCGGACGAGCCGCGCGGGCTCGCCAGCCTCGGATGGCTGCAGGAGAAGGCCGGGGAGTCCGCCGGAGCCATCGCGACGTACGAGAAGGTGCTGAAGCTCCAGCCGTCGAACCTCACGGCGAACTACCAGCTCATCGGGCTGTACCTCAAGTCGGGGCGGAAGGATCTCGCCGAGGAGCGGAAGGCCCGCTACGACGAGCTGATGCGGAAGAGCGCCTCCCCGAGGTTCTGAATCGCCCGCGGGCCTCTAGATATCCAGCACCACGTTCGAGCGCGGCACCCCCACGCACGTGAGAATCCAGCCCCCCTTCTTCTCGTCGGGGGACAGGCCGCTGTCGTCCTCCATCTCGACCTTCCCCGACCTGCACTGCACCTTGCACGTCCCGCACGATCCGGCGCGGCAGGCGTAGTCGATCTCGATCCCGTTCGCCTCCGCCAGATCGAGGATCGGCGACTGGCCGTCGGTGGTGACGCTCTTTTTCGAGGTCGAGAAGGAGACTTCGAAGCCGGCCGCGGCCGCGGGGGCGGCCGGCCTGGCGGCGGGGACGGCGGGCGCGCCGGGGGCGGCCGCGGCGGCGGGGGCCGCCTGCGCGAGGGCGGCGCGAACCACCGCCGGTGAGATCTTTCCCGACGGGAGCTTCGCCGGAACGTCGCGCGGCTTGACCTCGCTTCCGGCCGCCACGCGCCCCGCCGAAGCTCTCGGTGTGGAGGTTCGCGAGGGGGAAGTTCAACGCCCTCAGGATCTCCTTCACCGCCACCATGAACGGCTCGGGGCCGCACATGAAGATGTGGCGCTCGTGGAGATCCGGGCACACCATCTCGAACATCTTCTCCGAGCAGCGCCCCGTGATCCCGACCCACGCCTCGGTCCCGGAGCCCATCGCGGTGCTCGTGACCATGACCTGCAGCCCGCTGTGGCGGGCCGACATCAGCTCCAGCTCCTTGCGGAAGATGATGTCGCGGGGGCTCTTCGCCGAGACGAAGAAGCGCACGTCCACGTCGGCCGTGGTGTCCACGATCCACCGGCACATCGACATCACCGGGGTGATGCCGCTCCCGCCGCCGATGAGGAGGATCTTGCGGGCCGGGTACTCGAAGCAGGTGAACTTTCCGGAAGGGCCTCGGACCTTGATGAGATCGCCGAGCTTCACGTTGTCGGCGAGCCAGTTGGAGACGAGCCCGCCGGGGACGCGCTTGACGGTGATCTCGAGGGTGTGCGGGCGCGAGGGGGCCGACGACAGGCTGTACGAGCGGAGCACCTTCTTCCCGTCGATCTCGAGGTGGAGCGTGACGAACTGTCCGGGCTTGTAGGAGAAGAGGATCGGCTCCCGACCCACGAGGCGGAAGGTCTTGACGTCGTCCGTCTCGTCGACGATGTCGGCCACCCTGAGCATCGTCTCGCCCGTCGACCAGACGGGGATCGACTTCTTCGCCATCCCCTCGATGAGGTGCTCGAGGAGGATGGACGGCGGCGGGGGGGCGTCGGCGGCGGCCTCCGCCTCCGGGGAGGGGAGGGCCATGGTGGACTCGAGGCGGCCGGCATCGAGGCGGAATTTCAGCTCGAAGGGCCCCACCTGCCCCACGTCCCCCTCGGCGATCTTCGCGGGGACCCCGGGCTCGAGCTTGCGGCCGTTGAGGAAGGTGCCGTTGGAGCTTCCGGTGTCGCGGAGGAAGAACTCCTTCCCTTCCCCGGTGACCTCGGCGTGCGTGCGCGAGAGGAGGGGGTCCTCGAGCTGGACCTTCATCCTGGGGTGGCGTCCGATCCCCACGTGAGGCTCGAGGGTCACCTCCATCACCACCTTGTCGTCCTTCAGGACGGTCATCGTCGCCATGACGTGCCCTCGGCTTACGTGTGCGAAAAAGTGAGTTTGTAGATGACGGCGCCGAAGCGGACGATGTCCCCTTCCTTCAGCTCGCGCCACTTGATCTTCTCGTCGTTGACGAACGTCCCGTTGGCGCTTCCCTCGTCGGTGAGGAGGACGACGTACTCGTCGACACGGAACGTCGCGTGGAGGCGCGAGATCCTGTGGTCGTCGATGACGATGTCGCGATCCGGGGTGCGTCCCACCGTGCTCTCGCCGTGCTTGAGCTCGATCGCAGGGCGCCCCCCCAGGAGCGGATCCAGGAGGGCCCGTCTCGGCGCCGCCGGGGCGGGCCTGGGGGCGGGCGGCGCGTGGACCCCGGAGTCGCGCAGCGCCTCGATGGCGACCGTCGGCGCGATCGGCTCGGCGCCCGGCGCGGGAGGCGGTGGAGGCGCCGGCTTCGCCGCGGGCGGAGCCGGAGGTGTCGCGGGTGGAGGAGGCGGCACCACGGGCTTGGGCCCGATCATGGTCATGGGGAGATCGGGCTCGTCGATTCCCGGGGGCTTCTTTCCGATGATCGTCATCGGGAGATCGGGCGCGTCGGCCGGCGGCTTCCCCCGGATCGCGTCGAGCGCTCCCTTCGGCAGGGGGCCGAGGCGCGTCTTTGGTAGCTCCGGGGCCGGCGGCTTCCCCCGGATCGCGTCGAGCGCTCCCTTCGGCAGGGGGCCGAGGCGCGTCTTTGGTAGCTCCGGGGCCGGCGGCTTCCCCTGGATCGCGTCGAGCGCTCCCTTCGGCAGGGGGCCGAGGCGCGTCTTTGGCAGCTCCGGCTCCGCGGGCAGCTGCGGCTCCGCGGGCAATTCCGGCGCCGCGGGACGCTCCGGCGCCGCGGGCGCGGCCACGGCCCGAGCGGTCGCCGGCGGCGGCGCGGGGAGGCTCGCTCCGCCCACTCTCTCGATCCGGACGGTGAAGCGGTGCACGCCGGCGAAGGCGAGGACGTCACCGTCCGCGAGGGGGGAGCTCGACACCTTGCGTCCGTTGACGAAGGTGCCGTTGGCGCTGCCGAGGTCGGTCACCCTCGCCGCGTCGGCCCCGACCTCGATCTGAGCGTGCTTCTTCGAGACGGCGGACTGATCGATGACGATCTCCGCGGGCGCGACGCGGCCGACGATCGTGACGGGCCCGGCGAGGGGCACCGGCTCTCCCCCTTTCTCGGGGACGAGGGTGACGGAGATGATGGCCCGGCCGGCCGCGGCGGCGGCCGCATGAGTCTCACGGATCACGAAGATGAAATCGGTCAGCTTGCCGAAGGTGATGACGTCGAGGTGGGCGAGCGGCTCGCGCCGGATCTCCATCGAGTTCACGAAGGTGCCGTTCGTCGACTTGAGGTCCTCGATGAAGTAGCGCCCGTCCTCGTAGACGAGCCGCGCGTGCTCGCGCGAGAGCTCCTCCGTCGGGATGGCGATGTCGGCCCCCGCGCCGCGCCCGATGCGCATCGTTCCCGCCCGGAGCGTGAAGGTCATGCCGCGGCACGGGCCGGTCTTGCTGATGAGCTGCGCGGTCATGACGGCCCCGTCCCGGCGGGCGCGCGCTCGGCCGACGCCTCCTGGGGCGCCGGATGATAACGGTGGCAGGTCTGGCACCCGTCCGGCGCGCCGCGCCAGTTGTGACAGCTCGCGCACTTCGCGACGCCGTCCAGGGCGAGGTCCGCCGCCACCTCGCTCGTGGCCACCTTCGCGTGGCACTCGAGGCAGGCCACCGTCTGAAGGTGCGGCTTGTGCGTGAAGGCCGCCGCGGGGAGGACGCTCCGCGCCACCGCCGTCCGCGAGATGGCATGGGCCGCCTCGACGTGACACTTCGTGCATGGCTTGAGCAGCTTGTCGATCGCCTTCCCGGCCTCCTCCGGATCGATCGCGCCGGCCGGGGCCGGGGCGGGATGGCTCGAGAGCGCCTCGAGGGCGCGGATCTCGTTCTCGATCTGCGCGCGCCGCGCGTCGAGATCGCCGCCGTCGCCCCCCGCGGCCGGATGCTCCGCGAGGGCCTGGAGCCGGCTGACCTCGAGGTTCGCGTCCGCAAGCGCGCGGGCCTTCGGCGTCCGCTCGCTCCTCAGGGATGCGGCCCCCGGGGCGCCGCCACCCGGCGCCGGCGAGGCGCCGAGGCCGGACCGGAGCGCTTCCACCTCGCCCGAGGGGAGGCCGGCCCGCGACAGCTCGTCGAGAGACGACGCGGCGCCGGCGCGCCGGCGCGCGAGGGCGTCGTCGCTCCAGGCGCGGCCGCCGCCCGGGCTCTCGGCGCCGATCCGGCGGCGCTTCGATGTCAGCCGATCGGCTTCGTCCCGGGCCCACGTTTCGCTCCGGCCGGCGAGGAGGGCGATCGCGGCGTCGATCTCGGCGAGCGAGGCGCCGATGTCCGAGCCCGCCCCGGCGGCGCCCGCGCGGAGCGTCGAGACGGATCCGGCGGGGACGCCGCGCGCCGCGAGATCGTCGAGGCGGCGGCCGATCTCCGCCTGGCGCGCGGCGACACCCGCCGCGCTCCATCCGGCGCCGTCCTGCTCGGTCCGATCGCTCACGCGCGATCGCTTCACGCGGAGCCTCTCCGCCTCCTCGCGCGCCCACCCCTCCGGGCGTCCCGACAGGAGCGTGATCGCGGCGTCGATCTCGGCGAGCGACGCGCGGATCTGGTCCCCCGACGGCGCGTGGGGCGCCGCCGGCGTCGTGTCGGGAGCGGCTCCGGCGAGCTTCGCGTCGAGATCGGCGATCTCCGCCGCGAGGGCGCGGGACCTCGCCGAGGCGTCGGCGAGCCGCTGCTTCAGCGCGCCGGGATCGGCCGCGGGCTTCGCCTCGTCGCGGCGGCGCGCGACATCCGCCAGCTCGCCGCGGAGGGCGTCGAGCTTCGCGGCCGTCTCCCCCTGGGGCGAGGCCGCGGGCGCCGCGCCGCCGAGCATTCCGGCGAGACGGGTGACGTTGTAGAGAATCCACGCGTCGCGGTGCTTCAGGGTCTTCTTCACCGGCCGGCCGCGGACCTCCTCGAAATCGTCCCGGTAGTCACGCGCCCACGCCGCGCCCGGATCCGACGCCGCGATCGCGTCGACCGTCACGACCATCTCGGGGGGGAGCGGGTCGGTGCGGCCGATGGTGTTCCCCTTCTCGGCGTAGTGGCACGAGGCGCAGTCGCGATCGAACGAGATGGCCGTGAATCCCGCGCGCCCGGGGTTGGCCCTGTGGCACGCCTCGCAGGCCTGCGGCGCCTGCTGTCCCTTCTTCGCCAGCTCCTCGAGGTGGCGCTTGTGGTTGAACTGGATGCCCGGGGCATCGGGGCGCTTCAGCCTCAGGATGCCGAACTCGGGGTGCCCCGAGCCGAGCGACCGGAACCCGTGGCAGCGCCGGCAGTCGGAGGTCGAGACCGCTGCGATCTTCGTCTCACGACCCTGGTGCTCGGTGTGGCACTCGATGCACCGGGGAGGCGAGGCCGGGTGCTTCGCCCCGGTGGTGCCGCGGTCGGCGTCCTGGATCTGCTCCGCGTGCGCGCGGTTGGCGAAGCGGCTCACCGCCGCGCGCGGCTCGTGGCAGCCGACGCATTTCGCGTCGGTCGGGGCGGAGAAGGGATCGTGGCATCGCGCGCAGTCCTGGACCGTGGCCGCGTGGCCCGGCGGAAGGAGGTGGTTCCTCGAGAGAGAGCCGGGGGAGACGAGAAGGCTCTTCGACGTCAGCGCGTCGCCCGCGACGGCGAGGGCGACCAGCCCCACCCCGATCCAGCACGCGAGGAATCGCCCCCGGCGCTTCGAGGGAGAGATGTAGCTCTTGCTCTGGTGGGGCGTGCCGAAGGTCGGTTTCCTCGCCATGGCTCAGTAATAGATCCACGCGCCGACGTGCGCGAGGACGAGGGCCAGGAGGAGGGCGGAGGCGGGGACGTGGAGGTAGAGCCAGATGCGGAGAATGCGCTGGAGGCTGAGCTGCGCGTCGAGGTTGTTCTTCTCGAGCAGGATCTGCCGGAGATCGGTGAGCTTCTCTTTTTCCGGGGCCGGCAGCCGCGCCGCGACGTGCGTGAAGACGATCATCTGGCCGATGCGCCCCCCCGTCGCGTCGAAGAGGAATCCGAAGCCCGGCTGGGGGCGGGCGAGGGACGGCGCCAGCTCGGACCGGTGGAAGTCCACGAGCGTCTGCGATCCCCCCTTGACGATCTCCTCGGCCTCGGCGCGCAGTCGATCGACCAGCTCCGGAATCCGCTCGTAGATCGCCTCGACCTGGAGGCCGCGGGCCAGCGCGTGAGGGATCCACTTCTGGAGCCACGTGCCGGCGAGCCCGCTCAGGGAGACGAAGATCATGAGCGTGAAGAGGAGCCACGTCTGCAGCCCCGAGGGGAGGGAGAATCCCGTGTGCATGAAGAAGAAGAGCAGGCACAGCGTCCCCCCGTACATGTGGAACTGGAGCCAGTGCTTCGTCGCCCCGAGCGGGCGCTCCTTGAAGCGCTTCCTCGCGCTGAGCGCCATGCACGCGACGAGCAGGGCCGCCGACACGACGCCGAAGGCGAGCCCGGCGCCCCGGGAGGGGGTGAGGCGGCCGGACCACCCGGCGAGGAGCCAGGTGAGGACGGTCGCGCCCGCCGCGCCGAGAAAGGCGAGGAACCACCGGCGCGATTTCGGCCGGTTCCAGTGGCTGTGGTGGACTCGGACGCGCGGGAGGCTTCCCGTGGCGCTCACGATTCGATCTGCCCCATGATCGTGTCGAGGTCCTTGAACGAGATGCGCATCGCGGATCCGTTCGGGCAGTTGTAGACGCACGCGGGCCGGCCGTCGTGCGCCTCGCAGAGATCGCACTTCGTCGAGATGTTGACGAGCTTCCCCTCCTTCGTCTCGGGGACCGGGATGATGTTCCCCCAGGGGCAGCGGTTCGCACAGTTCCCGCAGCCGATGCAGGCGTCGGAGATCGCCACCTGGAGCCCCGCGCCGACGCGGGTGATGGCTCCCGTGGGGCAGCCGATCATGCAGACCGGGTCGGTGCAGTGGTAGCACGCGGTCGGGATGAGGAAGTTCTGGTACTTGGTCCCCTCGCGGATGAAGCGCGGCGTCCCCTCGTGGGTGGACTGGCACCCCCTCACGCAGTCGTCGCACCGCGTGCAGGTGTCGAGGTCGATGAGGAGGATGCTGTTCCCGTGGATGAGCCCCTCGTCGAGGGCCATCTGGAGGAAGGCCGACGCCCCGGGGGTGCGCGCCACGCGCCCGCGATCCTTGAGCCGTGAGACCGTCACCTCCCAGACCTCGCGCTCGATGGCGGGATGGTCCTTCATCATCCGCTGGAAGTCCTCGCGCGACACCTTCACGATGTCGGCGTGGTCGTACGCGGTGAGGGAGAACATCCACGGCTCGTCGAAGAGGAGCGCGATCTCCCCGCAGTACTCCCCCTTCGCGACGTACGAGATCGTGAGGTCGACCTCGCCGACCCTCTGCGACACCTTCACGAAGCCGCTCCGGACGAGGAAGAAGGCGTCGGCGGGATCTCCCTGCCGGACGATCGACTCGCCGGGCTCGAACGAGAGGAGCTGCACCCGCTGCGTCAGCTCCTTGATGAACGTCGCGTCGCAGTCCGCGAAGAGGCGGACGTTCATGAGGTGGTTCGAGAGGGAGCGCTGGCGGTAGCGCTGATCCACGAACTCCTTGAACTCGGGCGACTTCTTCTGGATCATCCGCAGCGCCTGCACGCGGATCTGGAGGATCACGCAGTCGGTGTGCGCGACGACGTTGGCGCTCTGCGGGTAGCGCGAGAGGGCGGAGATCTCGCCGAAGATCTCCCCCTTCGCGAGGAGGATCCGGTCCGTGCCCACGATGTCCGCGGGGAGCGTCGTGAGGATCACCGTGTCGCCGCGGATGGGCCTCCCCGGCATCTGGCCGGCGCCGGGGGAGACCTTGCGCTCGTCGAGGATCGACTCGGCGCGCTCCGCGACCGGCGACCCCTTCCGTCGCGTCGGCCGGGTGGGGATCTCCAGCGTCGGCCGGCGCTTCATCGACTGGGGGAGGACGACCTCGACCGTCCCGTCGACGATGTAATACGCCGAGTCGCCGTACTCCCCCTCGCGCAGGATCAGGTCGCCCTTCTCGACCTTCATGAGGAGGGTGTGGGGCTGGATGCGCTTCAGGAGCGCGGCGTCGTAGCCGCGGAGGACGGGGTAGGTGCCGAGCTCCTCGAGGGACGGGGGCGGGACCTCCTCGTAGACGCCGAGCGCCTTGCTGAACTTCTGCATCGCGGCCCTACTTTCCCGGCGGCGCGAGGAGTTTTCGCTGGAGAGCCAGGACGCGCCGCTGGAGATCGATCAGCCGCGCCTCCGCGCTCGCCGCCGTCGCGGACGCGGGCTCCGGAGGCCCGGGGTCGACGCGGGCCCCCCCCGACTCGGCGATCAGCTTGTTGAGCACCAGGATGAGCCGCGCCTGGAGGGATGCGACCGAGTCGAGCGCGGTCATGTCGGCCGTCCAGACGTCGTCCGGGGGAAGGGAGACGGAGGCGGCCGCGGCCGGAGAGGTCGCCTGCTTCGGCTCGGAGGGAGCCGGCTCCGCCGGCCTGCTCTCCGGAGGCTTCGCGGCGCCGCCCGCGGGGGCTGCGGGGAGGGGAACCGGGGCCGCGGCGGCCGGCTGCGGCGTGGCGGAATGCGGGGCCGACGTCGTGGCCGGGGCGCTCTTCGACGGGGCGGCCGCCGGGGGCGGGGGCGCCGGCGACGCGGCGGCGGGCATGGCCTGGGCCACGACGATCCCGCCGCGGTCCGCGACCGCGGCGGCCCACGCCGTCTTCATCTGATCCGGCGTCGCCGATTCCTGCCAGTGCTGGACCTTCTTGCTCCCCTCGACGATGTCGAAGGCCGAGCCGTTCGGATGCCCCGCGGACAGGATCCTCTTGTCGGTGACCACGTGACAGCCCGCGCAGTTCTTCGCGCGCACGGCGAGATCCTTCGTGCGGAGCATGCCGAGCGAGATCGCCTGCTCGTACGAGCCCTTCTTCTGGTGCGGCTTGAGGAACTCCGACGCCCCGCCATGGCAGCTCTCGCACGACACGCCGAAGTCGGGGGATCCGTCGACGACGGTGGCGTGGCAGCCGGTGCAGAACTCGCTGTAGGGATCCTTGATGTTGAGCTTGCCGAGGAACTCCTTCGCCTTCTTCCCCTCGAAGACGTCGAGGCTGCGCCAGTGGGGGTGCTTCTGGAGCGCGGCTGCCTGGGCCTGGTGGTCGTGGCACTGCAGGCAGTCGTTGGGCCCGACGATCTTGCCGGCGGGCGCGGGGGAGACGGCGAACAGGAGCAGGGCGATGAGCGCGGCGGCGCCGCGGGCCGTTCTCATGGCGCGTTGTCGTCCACCTTGAGGAGCTGGCCGTTGGAGAAGAGGATCGAGTCCATCTCGTGCCGGTTGAAGGGGCGCGAGCCCAGCCTGTTGCCGACCGCGATCTGGTTGCCGCTCTCGTCCACGCTCCGATCGCGGGGCTGCCCCTCCGAGACGGCGACGACGGTGCCGCGCGTCGGCAGCGTCGCGATCAGCGCCGGCGTCGGGACGGGGGAGAACCCGAGGTGTCCCGGGGTGTCGGGGGGCTCGATGAGCCGGACCACGCGGAGCCCGTTCTTCCCGTCGCCGACGTAGGCGAACGTCGAGGCGTACGTGGAGCCGACCGTGACGGCGGTCGCGTCGTCCATCACCCCCGACGCGTCGAAGAAGGTCGGCGGTCCGGGTTTCTCGGGGTTCTCGACGTCCACGAGCGCGATCCCCTGCGCCCCCGCGGCGATGATCGCCCACGTCCTGAAGATCACGATGCCTCGCGCGTCCTTCACGGGGATGAACCCCTCCGGGACGAGCTGCGGCTCGATGGGGTTCGTGATGTCGTAGACCTTCACGCCGCTCGCCTCGAGGACGAAGAGGTAGCGGAACTGGATGGCGATCGCCTTCGCCGAATGGAGGTGCGCGGGCCGCGAGCTCCAGGCGATCTTCGGCTTGAGGGGATCGCTGAGATCGACGGCATGGAGCCCCGTCTTCGCCGAGACGACGTAGGCGATGTTCCCCGCGGTCTTCACCATCATCGCCCCGTCGAGCTTCCGACCCGGGTTGAAGGTCACGGCGCGGCGGACGTAGTTGTTGGCCGGATCGCCGTCGGTGAAGGTGTTGACGTCGGCGAGGATGAGCCCCTCGGTGGCGTCGGTGACCAGGGCGTAGCGGAAGAGAGGGTGGGGTCGCTGCTCCTGGTTCGCGGGAGCGGACTTCCGGTCGAGGTTCATCGGCAGGACCGACGGGAGGTGCACCCACGTCGCGTTCTCGGTCTTGAGGGTCGTGTCCTGGCCGAGGCGCGAGTTCGGGTTCAGCACGATGCGCTGCGCGACGCTCTTGTTGTCGATCGCGGCGATGTCGTAGATCCTCAGGCCGTCCTTCCCCTCGGCGGAGTACAGGTACTCGCCCCGCGCCTGGACGCTCCTCACGCGCGGCGCGTGATGGGCGTACGACGTGTCGAGGCGGCGCCCGTTCGCCACGAACTCACGGAAGGAGTCCGGGTTCAGGACGGAGTCGTAGTGGCTGCCGATGACCGGCTGCGGCTCGTCGCCGTGGGCGACGCGCACGCCCCGCACTCCCTTGCCGTTCTCCGCGATGAAGGCGTAGTCGCCGATGAAGGCGGCGCCGTTCGAGCCGATGCCCAGGAGCGTCGAGATGACGGCGTTGTTGTCGTTCGCCGCCGACAGGTGGCAGTCGGTGCAGCGCTTCGTCTCCTTGAGCCTCACGGTGTGCGGCGGGTTGGGGGTAACGCCGTACCCGGAGAAGCCCGGGGTCGAGACGGTGGGCTGCTGGTGGATGAACGTGTTCCGGTTCCGGTCCTTCGCCGAGACGACGACGGCCGACGCCGAGCGCATCGGCGTGATCTTGTTCCCCTTGTCGGTGGTCCCGACGCCGAGCAGGAACGAGTCGTACTTGATCCCCTGCTGGTTGTACGGGGCGTAGGCGCGGGAGTCCTTGTTGGTGTAGTGGTTCTCCGCCGTCCTCACGTTCGTCTCGATCGGGAGATGGCAGCCGTAGCAGTTGGTGTTCCACGCGGAGTGGCAGGCGAAGCACTCGAGCTTGCCGGGATCGTGCGCCAGCTTCGTGTCGGCCGCGATCTCCTTCCCCCACGCGCCGCCGACCTGCATCGTCTTCGCGCGCGCCGACTTCGGGTTGTACGAGGGGCTCGAGGGATCGACCGAGTCGGCGATCTGCGGGACCTCCCACTTCACGTCCTTCGACATCCGCGAGTTCTGGTAGACCTTGCCGCCGCGGACCTGGAACTGCGGCTTGCCGAAGGGGGTGCGCGCGTTCCTGAGGTCATTGCCTCCGGGCGGGCCCGACGTGATCAGCGTGGCGCGCTCGCGCACGGTGCCGTGGCAGTCCTCGCACTTGATCTCGATGGCGTCGGTCATCTGCGCGTAGATGTTGCCGTCGCCGTGCATGTCCTGGTGCGTGTGGCAGTCGATGCACTGCATCCCCTTCTCGAGGTGGATGTCCTTCAGGTGCACCGCCCTCTGCCACTTCTGCGGATCCTCGTCGGGGATCACGGCCCCCGAGCCGTCGAGGAGGAGGCCGCGCCGGTTCCTGAGGTAGACGTTCTGGTAGGTCCACGAGTGGCCGTGCTGATCCTGGAACTGGGTCTGCTTGAACTCGCCGTTGTGCGACGCGAGCGACGCCTGCTCGGGCTGGTAGAGGTATCCGCCGGCCTTCATGACCGGCTCCGCGTCCGTCTCCCGATCCCACCAGATCATCCCCTGGTAGTTGCCGAGCGCGCCGTTCCCCTGGTGATGGTGGCAGGTGAGGCACTGCGACGACGGGATGCTGCTCGTGAGCCTGTGCACGATGGGATGGCCGGGCTCGTTCTTCGGGATGCTCTTGTCGGCCGTGAACGAGAGGCCGGAGTGGCCGTACTTCGCGATGTCGCCGGAGTTGACCGGGTCGGCGTCGTTCGCGTAGACGACGTGGCAGGCGGTGCAGCCGCTCTGGCGGAAATCGCCGCCGATCTGGTTGCCGCCGAGGAGCCAGAGAGTCGGATCGTTGAGCCGGGTCTTGAGCACGTTCAGGAAGACGGCCGCGATGTGCCCGTCGGTTCCCGGGCCGCGATCGCCGGCGGCGTTGTTGCCGCGCTCGAACGGGCGGAAGGGATCGCGCACCTTCGTGACGAAGAACTCCGGGTGGGGGAGGAGCATCTTCAGGGCGCCGCGCGCGAGCATCGCGGGCGTGGGGGGAGGGTCGGCGACGACCTTCGCCGGGCTCCCGTCCATCGTGAAGGTCTCGCCGTAGATCGGGATCTTCGAGTCGATCGAGCCGTTGTTGTAGAAGACGGCGTTGTGCGGCATCGTGTTGTTCGCCATCGCCGACTTCCGGACGTGGTTCACCTCGGTCGCGTGGCACTTCGCCTGCCCGCACGTCAGGTCCGCGATCCTGAGATCTCCCGGGTTCATGAAGCGCACGAACTCGGGAGGGAGCTGGTTGATGGTGGCCCAGGAGAACTGCGGGTTCGCGGAGGTCGTGAAGGGGCCAGGGGAGTCCGCGGTGACGTGGGCCTTGAGCTTCTCCTTCGCCGAGCCGTCCCCGCCGTGGCAGCCGACGCAGGTGATCTCGACCTTGTCGTGCATCGGCTCGATGCCGGCGTGGCAGGTGAGACATCCGTCCGACGGAGGGCCGAAGGCGGCGTCACCGCTGCCCGCCTCGGGCTCGGCGGCCGGAATCGGGGCGACGGCGGCGAGCGCGAGCGCCGCGGCCACTCCCGTCAGAAGAATCGCCCCGCGAAGCAGCGCCGTCGTGGCTCTCATCAGTAGACCGCCAGAATGTTGAGGAAGATCGCGGTGGCCGAATCGTTCCCCACCAGCTTCTTGAGGCCGTCGCCGGGCGTGAGGCGCGTGCCGCCCCCCTCCACGACGAAGTTCTCGTTGAGGATCGGGCGCCAGCGCAGCGCCAGCACCCCCTCGAGCCCGACGCTCTTCGGGATGTTCGCCGTGCCGCTCGCCAGCTCGAGGCTCGAGGTGTCGACGAAGGAGATGTGGTTGACGTTCACCGCCGCGGTCAGCTTCGGCGTGAGGACGAAGTCGGCGCCGACGTTGGCCAGGACGATGCCGGGGTTCACGAAGTTGGATCGCGTCGAATCGCGGAACGAAGGGATCGCCGAGTTCACGTTCACGAGGCGACGGCCGGCGGCGCCGATCGGCTGGCCGACGAAGAACGAAGCCGGTCCGCCGAAGAGGTTGACCGAATCGGAGATCGAGTCGAACCCCGTCGCCCGCGAGTCGTTCGGGTCGTGGTCTCCGGACGTGTAGAGCCCGCCGAAGCGCCACTGGACGAAATCGCTCGGGTAGCGCACGTCGAGGAAACCCAGGTACGCGCGGACGTCCTGGCTGCGCCCCGCGAGGGAGTTCAGGTCGTCCGTTCCGAACGCGAAGTACGCGGCGGGCTGGACGATGAACCGCCCGAGGTGCCCGTTGAAGGCCACCCCCGCGTACTGGACGTTGAGATCGGCCCGGCTCGTGTCGTGGTTCGCGTGCCACGAGAACTCCGCGTTCCATCCCGGGACGAGGTCGTCCCTCTGCACCGTCACCGCGCCCACGGACTGTTGCGTGCCCAGGAGATCGGCGTTGAAGCTGACGAGGTTGCTCTTCGGGTCCTTCGGCAGCGTCCGGATGAAGGCGACGCTGTAGCGCCAGAGGTTCTTTCGGAGCTCGCCGAAGAGGCGCCCCTCGTCGACGGTGTCGTTGAGGATGAGACCGTTGAAGTCCGACCGGAACGGGCGGACGCCGGCCTCGAAGAACGAGAGGTTGAAGTTCCCGCCGATCTGGAAGGCCTTCACGTCGAGCACCGCCTCCTGGAGCGCGCCGCTCTGGACGGACTGCACGGCGCTTCCCGGCGGATCGACGAGCTGGAAGTTGCCGAGGAGGCGGAACTTGATCGGGGAGGGTTGGAACGTGTCCTCGTCCTTCTTGATCTCGAAGCCCGCCACCAGGTTCTGCTTCTCGGTGTCGTCGAACTTCCCGGCCGTTCCGAGAGGATGGACCTCCTTCGCGTTGGAGTTGAAGCGGGCGAAGATCTCGAGGAAGCCGCTCTTCCCGAAGACGGGGAGGTCGGCCTTCAGGGGATTCTGCTGGTACGGGTTCCATCGCGACGTGCGCGGGTCGGGGTTGCCGAACTGGTCGTACGTCGCGAAGCGATCGACGTCGCCCGAGATCTCCGCGTGGGAGAGGGCCGGCGCCGGTGGGGGGGGCTGTGCCGGCTCGGGGGAGTTGGCATCCGCCGCGGCATCCGCCGCCGCGTCGGCCGCCCGGAGGCAGGGGACGAAGGCAGGCAGCCATGCGATGGCGGCCGCGAGCAGGCTCCGTGAAATCCGGCGTCGAACGGTCAGCGGCATCATGGGAGACTCTCCGACATTTCGCGCGGAGCGGAGGCGCGCACTATATGAAAGGACTCGCGCCGGTGTCAATCGCGCGGCGCGCACTATACTGCGGTTCGGGATGATCAAACAGATCTTCGTGTACGGAACCCTGATGATCGACGGCCTCCACGCCGATCTCCTGCCGCGGCGGAGGGACGTCAAGCCCCTCGGCCCCGCGCGCTGCCGCGGACAACTCTACGACCTCGGGGAGTTCCCGGCGCTTTTCCTCGAGGGGCGCACGTGGGTGGCCGGTGAGCTCTATCGCTGCGACGCGATCGACGACATCTTCGCGACGCTCGATCCCCTCGAGAGGGAGTCCGGCCTCGAGCGGGCGCTCCTCGAGATAAGGTGGCGCCTCGGCGAGACGCAGGCGTGGGGGTACGTGGCCCGCATCCTTCCCGCCGGCGCCGCGCTCATCCCCTCGGGCTCCTACAAGGCCCGCCTGCGCGAGATCCGGGACGCGGAGGGGCCGGGTTGACGTCGGGTGGGGGGCTCGCGCGGGGGCTTCCCTCGCGCGCCATCGCCGCGGCCTCAACTTTCGGCGCGCTCGGCGCCGCGACGAACTGGGCGGTGGCGTTCGGCGACGAGCCGTACGCGCGCGCCTACCTCGTCGTCCTCGCCGGAGCGGGGGCGGCCGCCGGCGCCGCGATCGGCCTCTTCGCGGTCGCGCTCCTGAAGGTCGGCGCGGGGCGTTCCTCCGCCGTGCGCCGGGGGCTCTCGGCCCTCGAGGAGGCGGGATCGTTCCGGCGGGCCGTCCGGTGGATCTGGGTCGCACTGGTCGGGATGGGACTCGCCGCGCTCGCGGCCTACCTCGGATCGGCGCCGAGGTTCGCGCCGCTCCTGTCGAGCCAGCCCCGCCACAGGGCCGCCGGAAGCGCCGGGCCACCGAACGTCATCCTCGTCAGCTTCGACACCGCGCGCCCCGATCGTCTCGGCGCGTACGGCGCCTCGCCGACACCGTCACCGGGGTTCGACGCCCTCGCGGCCGAAGGGACGCTCTTCACGCGGTGCATCGCGTCGTCGTCGTGGACGATCCCCTCCACCGCCTCGATCTTCACGAGCCGCGCCCCCTCGCACATCGGCGGCCACCTGGTCTTCCAGAGCCAGGGGGGAGACGTCTCGCTCCCCGGGGAGGTCGTCGCGCTGCCGGAGATCTTCCACGGGGCGGGATACCGGACCGCCGGGTTCATCGGCGGGCACCCGCTCTCGGCCGCTTTCGGATTCGATCAGGGATTCGACGACTTCAACGACGGCATGGCCCCGTCGCTCTCCGTCCGGTGGGAGCGCATTTTCTTCGCGCGCTCCCTCGCCCGCGTCGCGCCGGGGCTGCCGCGGAGGCTCCTCCGCTTTCTCGACGGACCCCTGATCGCGGCGAGCAACTATCTCCACGCGGAGCGGCACGTCCCGCTCACGCGGCTTCAGGAGGAGATGGCCGGGGGGGAGAGGCGCTTCGCCAACCGCGCGGACGAGGTGAACCAGAAGGTCTTCGCGTGGCTCGATCGCCGGCCGCCCAGCCCCTTCTTCCTCTTCGTTCACTACTTCGACCCGCACGACCCGTACGATCCTCCCGAAGGGTTCACGCGGCCCGGGGGCGATCCGCGCCTCGGGTACATCATCGCGAACGGCCTCGCCGCCCGCGTCCTGAACGGGCGCGGCCCGCTCACCGCCGCGGAGCGGACGGCGCTTCTCGCCGACTACGACGGCGAGGTCGCCTTCATGGACCGGCAGCTCGGAGTGCTCATGGATCGGCTCCGCGACGAGGGGGCCCTCGACGACGCGATCGTGGCGGTCGTCAGCGACCACGGGGAGTCGTTCGGCGAGCACGGCCTGGTCTTCCACGGGCACTATCTCTACGACGATCTCACCCGCATCGTCCTTCTCGTCCGCGGGCGCGGCGTGCCGCGCGGCGCGTCGCTGCCGGACGCCGTCGCCGGAGCCGACGTCGCGCCGACGCTTCTGGATCTCGCGGGGCTCGCCTCCCCCCCCTCCTTCGAGGGGCGGTCGCTCGTGCCGCTCCTGCGCGGAACGCCTCTTCCCCCGCGCCCTATCGTCTCGGAGATCTTCAGCCGCATCCGCTCGTGGAAGGAGTGGGACGTCTTCCACCAGACGCTCTTCTCGGTCGAGCTCGGCGGCCTCAAGCTCATCCGGAGCGGGAGCGGGCGGACCGAGCTGTACGATCTCGGCGCCGACCCCGGGGAGCTGCGCGATCTCTCCCCCGCGCGCCCCGGCGACGTCGCGCGTCTGCGCGGGATCCTGGCGGACTACATCGCGAAGGCGGCGCCGCCTCCCGCGGACACGGATCCTCGGGTGACGGACGATGCGGTCGAGGGGCTGAAGGGGCTCGGCTACATCCGCAACTAATCTTCGAGGACGCCGTCCGGATCGGAGTTGGCGATCACGGTGTTGTAATAGGGCAGAAGCTTCTCGCGATAGATCGCGTCGAGCTTGTCGAGGAGCTTCACCGGATCGCCGTCGAAGACGACCGTCGCCCCGGTGCTCTTGTTGATGAACGAGATGATCAGCTCGAGCTTGTCGGCGATGCCGCCCGTGCCGAGGAGGACGCCGATCACCTTCGCCTCGTCGTAGGCGATGGCGAACTCGCCGAGCGTTCCGGACCGTCCGCCCGCGAAGACCACGAGGTCGCACGTCCGGATGTTCTCGATCTCGCGTCCCATCAGCCCCGAGCCGGTGTAGACGATGGCGTCGTAGCCGGCGCAGGGGGAGCGGTACTTCATCAGGTGTTCCGCGAAGTTGAGGGCCGGGGAGATGCCGATCGTGATCCCCCCTTCCGCCTTCGCCCCTTTGATCGCCTCATGGGGGAGCCCCGGGCAGGCGCCCGTGACGAGGACGTGGCCGCGGCGGGCCACCTCCTGCCCGAGCCGGAAGGCCTTCTCCATGATCTCCTTGCCGAGATGGCCCCCGGCGGAGCCCATCACACCGACGGAGATCTTGTGCTTCCATCGGGTGGGGACCGGCGGGCGCGATGTTGGAGAAGCGCCCCCCTGGGGCCGCACGCTCCTCTGGCGGCCGCTCGGGGATTTTCCGGATGAGCTCATCGATCGTCGCGCCCTTCGGTGTCGGCCGCTCGGCGGTCGCCGGTCGGGGGCGCGAACGCTACCACAGGAATTTCATCTAGTCGATCTCGATGAGAGGATCGTGCCGGCGCGGGGCCATTCGCTCCTCGAGCCGCCCCCTCCGCGTTCGCGCGCCCCCTTTTCCGGGAGGACGGCCCCTCGGGCGAAGGGGCGCGGGGGGCTCGCCGAGGGTCGAGAGAAAGCGGTGGATGAGAGCCCTTCGACCGGCCGCGTCGTCCGGGCGCTCGGGGGCTTCGTGCATGAGGACGTGGAGCCGCATCAGGGGATCCGCGAAGACGTAGCGGCGCCCGTCGCGCCTCACGAGATCGATCTCGACGAGCCACCGCAGGCAATCGAGGGTCGAGCCCACCGAGCGCCTCAACCGCGCGGCGATGCCCGTGAGGTCGAGCCCTTCCTCCCGGGCGACGAGGTTGAGGATCGCGCGGCTCGCGGCGTAGCCGCGGGTCCGCTCGAGGAGAAGGTGGTAGTCGAACCTGAGCTCCTGGAAGAGTCGCCCCCGATCGGGGCCGAGCTCGGCGTGAAGGGACTCCTCGACCGAGAGGCCGGTGCGGAGCCGATCGATCAGGATCTCGACGGCGCGGAGCCGTCCGTCCGTGAGCTTCCGAATTTCCGCCGCGACGGCGGTGGTGCATGAGGCGGCCGACTCGATCTCGGCGGCGCTCACGGATGGCGCGGCGATCAACCTGAGTTCACTCCCCAGCATCCTCTCGAGCGCCTCGAGGATCGGCCGAGGCCGCCCCGACGGCGACACCTCGGCGAGGAGGCGCACCGACGGCTCGGCCGCCAGCAGGCGCGGGATCAGCTCCGCCGCCTCCTCGAGGCCGGGGAAGTGCACCAGGCGCCCGATCTCGTCGAGGCCGGTCGTCGCGAGGAGGATTGGTCTTCCGAGATCGGCGGAGAGCGCCGGGGCGAGCTCGAGCGCCAGGCCGACGGTGCGCGGGCCGTCGCCGCGCCGCTTCGCGAGCTCGGCGGCGAGCGCGGCGGCGACAGACGAGCCTCTCCGCATTTCGGGCAGTCGCGCGGCCGCCGCCGCAGCCCGGAAGCGGGTGGCGGGTGAGGGGCGACCCGCCGCTCCGGGAAGGGCCGAAAGGGACGACTCGCCGCAGGCGGCCTCGACGAGCGCCGCCGCGATCGACGTCGCCAGCTCGTCGGGGTTCGTGGCGGAGGCGGCGAGATCGAGCGTGGCGACGATCATCCCGCCGGATGCGAGCGAGGCGGCGGCCGCGCCGACGATCGCGCGCTTGCCGGTGCCCCTCGGCCCCGTGATGACGACGGCGCGGGACGATCCCTCGCGGAGCCCGGCGGCGATTTCCGCGACCAGGGCGTCGCGATCGCTCCGAGATCTGGCTTCGGCCGGGCGGGGATCTTCCATCACACCTCGGGACCGAGCATGGGGATCTTCAGCCCGTGACGCCGCGCCGCGGCGATCGCCTCGCCGTAGCCCGCGTCGGCGTGGCGCACGACCCCCATGCCGGGGTCCGTGGTGAGCACGCGCTCGAGCCGCCGGGCGGCGTCGGCGCTTCCGTCGGCCACGACGACCATCCCCGCGTGGATCGAGTAGCCGATGCCGACGCCCCCGCCGTGATGCACCGAGACCCACGTCGCCCCCGACGCGGTGTTCACGAGAGCGTTCAGGATGGGCCAGTCGGCGATGGTGTCGGAGCCGTCCTTCATCGCCTCGGTCTCGCGGTTGGGGGATGCGACCGAGCCTGCGTCGAGGTGATCGCGACCGATCACGACGGGCGCCGAGATCTCCCCGCGGGCGACGAGGTCGTTGATGGCGAGGCCGAACGTCGCGCGGTCGCCGTGGCCGAGCCAGCAGACGCGCGCGGGGAGCCCCTGGAACCGGACCTTCTCCTGCGCCAGGCGGATCCACCGGCAGAGCCCTTCGTCATGCGGGAAGTTCTCGAGGAGCCACGCGTCGGTCCTGTGGATGTCCCGGGCGTCCCCCGAGAGAGCCGCCCACCGGAACGGCCCCTTCCCCTCGCAGAAGAGCGGCCGGATGTACTCCGGGACGAACCCCGGGATGTCGAACGCGTCAGCCACCCCCGCGTCGCGCGCCTGCGCCCGGATGTTGTTCCCGTAGTCGAAGACGATCGATCCGCCCCGCTTCATGTCGAGCATCGCCCGGACGTGCGCCGCCATCGCCGCCATCGACAGGGCGACGTAGCGCTTCGGATCCGCGGCGCGCAGCGCCAGCGCCGCGGCGAGCGTCATGCCGTTCGGCACGTAGCCTGCCAGGTTGTCGTGGGCCGAGGTCTGATCGGTGACGAGGTCCGGGCGCAGTCCCCGCCGCGCGATCTCGGGGAGGACGTCCGCGGCGTTTCCGAGGACGCCGATGGAGAGGGGTCTCCCCTCGGCGACGGCCGCTCGGATCTTCCCGAGCGCGGCCTCGAGATCGCTCTCCTTGAGGTCGAGATAGCCGGTGTTGACGCGGCGCTCGAGCCGCGCGGGATCGATCTCCACGCAGAGGGCGGCGCCGCCGTTCATCGTCGCGGCGAGGGGCTGAGCGCCGCCCATCCCGCCGAGGCCGGCGGTGAGGAGCCAGCGCCCGCGAAGAGTCCCGCCGAAATGGCGCCGGGCCGCCTCCGCGAAGGTCTCGTACGTCCCCTGGAGGATCCCCTGCGACCCGATGTAGATCCACGAGCCGGCCGTCATCTGCCCGTACATGGTCAGCCCCCGCGCGTCGAGGGCGCGGAAGTGATCCCACGTGGCCCAGGCCGGGACCAGCATCGAGTTCACGATGAGGACGCGCGGAGCGTCCGCGTGCGTTCGGAAGACCGCCACGGGCTTCCCCGACTGGACGAGCAGCGTCTCGTCGTTCTCGAGCTGTCTGAGGGATCGCACGATGGCGTCGTACGCCGCCCAGTTCCTGGCCGCCTTCCCCTGCCCGCCGTAGACGATCAGCTCGTCGGGCTTCTCGGCGACCTCGTGGTCGAGGTTGTTCATCAGCATCCGCAGGGCGGCCTCCTGCGGCCATCCCTTGCAGGAGCGAAGCGTTCCTCGCGGCGACTTGACGATCTTCTGGGTGATCGGCTGCGTCATGGAGCGTCCTGTGAGGCGGGGTGAGTCGGCGGGAGCGTAACACACCGTTTCGCCCCCCGGCTCGTTCGCGGAGGTTCGTTCTTTTCCCTTTGCCCGCCCGAGCGTCCTATAATGCCGCGCCGCGCGGGATCCGGGCGCGCGGCGCGCGGCGTCGCCTTTTCGGCCCGGGGATCGGGGACCAGAAGGTTGGCTGAGGAACCGAAACCCAATTTCGGCAAGTACCAGGTCCAGGGGATCCTCGGCGAGGGAGGGATGGGCCGCGTCTGGCGCGGCTACGATCCCGACCTGGAAGTCACCGTCGCGATCAAGGAGCTGAAAGAGCAGTTCCGGGATCAGGCCAACCTCGAGCGTTTCTACCGGGAAGCCCAGATCGCCGCGAAGTGCCGCCACCAGAACATCGTCCTCATCACCGACCTCAGCAAGACACCCCCGTACTTCGTCATGGAGTTCCTCGAGGCGCGCGAGCTCTCGACGTACGTCCACAAGGGGAAGCCCATCTCCCTCACGCAGCTCGTGAAGATCCTCTGCCAGGTCTGCGACGGGCTCGGGTTCCTGCACAGCCGCGGGATCTATCACCGGGATCTGAAGCCCGCGAACATCATGCTGCTGAAGGACGACGTCGTGAAGGTGACGGACTTCGGGATCTCGAAGGCGCCGTTCGGCCAGGCCACGATGACGCAGGTGATCATGGGGACGATTCCGTACATGTCCCCGGAGCAGATCACCTCCCCGGCGAAGGTCGACGGGCGATCGGATCTCTGGGCGCTCGGCGTCATCATGTACGAGCTCACGCAGCGCAAGCATCCGTTCCCCGGCGAGGGGGACATCAACACGATCTTCCACATCGTGCACTCGCAGCCGGCGCCCTTCGGGCTGTTTCCCCCGAAGGTCGAGGGGCCCGTGCAGCAGCTCCTCACCAAGGCCCTGCAGAAGAACCCCGACGACAGGGTCCGCTCGACCGAGGAGTTCAAGGTGATGCTGCAGGGACTCCTCCGCGGCGTGCCGGACCCCGACGCCATCTTCTTCCCCTTCCAGGAGTCGGGATCCGACGCGACGTCGACGTCGATCATCACGGGGGAGGAGCTTCTCAAGGCGATCGCGTCGAGGGCCTTCGTCCTCGTCGAGGAGATCGAGACCTTTCCCCCGCCGCGGAAAGCGCTCCTCCCGAAGAAGGTGTACGACACCGCCGTCGACGTCGCGCGCATGGCCCGCGTGCTCGTCGCGGAGAAGAACGTGCTGGGCCTCGAGGCCGTGCTCAAGGATCTCGAGGCGCAGAAGGGCCTCCTCGACACCGGAGTGAAGCAGGCGATCGCGCGCGTCCGCGCGGAGGCCGAGGCCGCGCTCAAGTCCGGGCGCGCCGCCGAAGCGCAGGAGGCCTGGTCGAAGATTCTCGCGCTCGACCCGCAGGATTCCGGTGCGAGGCAGGGGCTCGAGCAGGCGACGAAGGCCGCCGAGCAGGAGAAGCGCGATCAGGCGCACGCCCGCCAGGAGGCGGAGGCCAGGGCAGGCGCCGAGAAGCAGATCGCGGCGCAGCTCCGGAGCGCGCGCGACGCGCTGGGGGCGCGCAGGCCCCAGGAGGCCCAGGCCGTCGCCCAGAAGATCCTGGCCCTCGATCCGCGGAACGAGGAGGCGAAGCGGATCGTCGCCGACGCGGGGACTCTCCAGGGGACGCTCGAGCTCGCCGGCACGATGCGCGCCGAGGCGAAGCGGCATTACGAGGCGGGCGAGCTCGAGAAGGCGAAGAACGCCTGGACCACGGTCCTCGAGGTCGAGCCGGCGGATCGTGAGGCGGCGGAGGCGATCCGGAAGATCGACACCCTGCTCAAGGAACGCGACTCCCGGAGCGCCGGCCTGAGGAAGGTCGCCGATGCGGAGGCGGCCCACAGGGCCCAGGAGTACGAGAAGGCCCTACATATATATAAGGAAGCGGAGAGGCTGGCCCCCGGGGAGGCCGCAATCCGCCGGGGGGAGGCGTCCGCACGCGAGGCCCTCGAATCGCTCCGGGCGGCCGAAAAGCTCGCGGCCGAGAAGGAGCGGGGCGGGGATCTCGCCGGGGCGGTCGCCTCCTGGGAGAAGGTCGCGGGCCTGCAGAGTTCCCACCCCGCCGCGGGCCGGGAGATCGAGAGGATCCGCGGGCTCGTCCGGAAGGAGGAGGAAAAGCGCAACTCCGAGGCGGAGCTGAGGAGGGGGGAGGAGGAGCGCCGGAAGCTCGTCGCGACCCGGCAGCGGGAGGTCGGCGCCCTTCTCGAGACGCTGGGCGCGGAGCTCGGGGCCGCTCGCGAGTCGCTCGACGAGAGACAGCTCGGCGGGCTCAAGGATCTCGTGGTGCGGTCGAGGAAGGCGGCGACCGCATCGGACCTGAAGGTCCTCGAGGCGGCCGCGGCCGAGATCGAGTCGGCCCGCAAGTCGGTGCGGGAGTCCCTGGCGCGCGCCGCGGAAGGGGTCTTCCAGGAGTTCTCGAAGCCGGCGTCGGCCGTCCGCGACGTCCCCGAGGAGGATCACGAGGCGATCGGCCGCGCCGTGATGACGCGCGCGAAGGAGGCCCTCGCCCGGCTGGACGCGGCCCGCCAGAAGGGAGATCTCGCGGCCCTCCGCGAGCAGGGGAGGTCGCTCCAGTCGGCCGCGCAGGAGGTCGTTCAGAAACGGGACGCCCTCGTCGGGAAGGGGGCCGCGACGATACGGGAGGCGATCGCGGCGCTCGAGGGGGCGCTCCGGCCGAACGAGAAGAATCTCAAGGACGCGACGCTCCGTCAGGCGCGCGAGGCGATCGCGCGCGCGACGAAGGACGCCGCCGGCCCGAGGCTGCGCCCGATGGCCTCGGCCGTCGAGGCCCTGAAGGGGCAGCGCGACGCCATCCTGAGGGAGATCCAGGAATCGCTCCGCTCCCTTCGCGAGCAGGCGCAGCGGGCGCGGGCGGCGCTCGACTCGGCCGCCTCGAAGAACCGGCGAGCCGTTCGCCGGAACGCCGATCTCGCGAGGCGCGTCGACGCGGCGGTGAAGGAGGCCGCGGGGGCGGCCTCGTCGGAATCGGTCGAGGCGCTCTCGATCCTGGTCCGGGATCTCGAGGCGCTCACCGGCCAGATCCCGCTCGATCCCCTGCGCTTCCTTCCTCACGCGCTGGCGGGGGCGGCCGTGATCGCGGCGGCGTCGGGATTCCTGATCTTCCGGCACGTCCAGGCCGGAACGACGCACGCGTATCTGCTGCGGGTGAGCCCGTGGGGAAAGATCGTGTCGATCCAGTCCGAGGGGGGAGCGAGCGTGCCGCCTCCCGCGGGCGACAGCCCGGTTCACGCCCTCGATCTCGTGCCCGGGAAGTACACCATCGCCGTCGAGAACCAGGCGACGTCCGCGAAGGGGACGATCTCCGTCGAGATACCGTCGCAGACCGAGGGGGACGTGAAACTGACGCCCCCCGACGTGAAGGAGGGGGTGCGCGCGCTGTTGAGCCGCGATCCGTTCTTCGCACAGGCGCCGTGAGTTTCTTGACACGGGGGCGAAAGCTATGAGATAAATCGTCGCCCGCCCGGGTGCCTGAACGCATTCCATTGCTTTCAAGCGGGCCCGCACTCCTCGCCCGCCGACCAGAGGAGGGGATACTCTTGAAGCGCACCGAATCCTTCGTCGGCCGCCTCTTCACGGCTCTGTTCCTGGCGGCGGCGATCGCCGCGCCCGCTGCGGCGGTCACGGACGAGGAGATATTCAGGGACTTCCGCTTCAATTTCGCGAACCCCGGCGCGCGCGCGCTGGCAATGGGCGGGGCCTTCATCGCCATTGCGAACGACGCGACGGCCGCGCAGGCCAACCCCGCGCGGCTTGGAGTGCTGAGGCGCCCCGAGATCTTCGCCGAGGTCCGGAACCGGAACACCAACGCCTCGGGGCGCAACACCGGGGACTTCCTCATCGATCCGACGATCAATCCGTCGTCGGATCTCTCGCTGAACTCCCAGATCACCCCCGAGACGCAGACGGTCCCCAGCGTCGTCTCCTTCGTCTATCCCTTCAAGCTGCGCCGCGCCCTCACGGTCGGCGTCTCGAGGCAGGAGATCCTCTCGGTCAAGTCGGCGGCGACGAACCAGATCCGGACGATCCCGCTCATCGCGTCGCCGATCCAGGATCCGAACAACCCCGAGCAGGTGACGAACTCGTCCGCCGGGTCGGTCGACTCCAAACTGGTCCTCTACAATCTGAGCGCCGGCTACCAGATCACGCGCGACCTGTTCGTCGGCGGATCGGTGATCTTCGGCCAGCTCGATTTCAAGTCGAACATCAACAGCACGTTCGCCGATCCCGACGCCCTCTTCGGCTACGGAAACCTCGACCCCCGGTTCGAGACCCCCGCGGGGAGCAACCTGATCTCGACGTCCATCAACGACAGCGACACGGACGTCAAGTGGGCGTTCGGGCTGTTCTGGAAGCTCAACGACGAGCTGTCGTTCGGCACGGTGTACAAGAAGGGCGTCCGCATGTCGCTGCAGGAGAAGGTCACGGACAACTCCTTCGCTCCGAACGTCGCGGGGCCGATCGACACGACGTTCAACGTCCCGGACCTGTCGGGGTTCGGCATCGCGTACCAGCCGTGGGCGAAGTCCAGCCACGCCGGGCTCCAGAGCCTCCTCTTCGCCCTCGACGTCGTGAGGGTCGAGAACAAGGACCTCGTCGCAGGGTTCCAGTCGGGGCTGAACGTCGTCACGCTCAACGACTTCATCAAGAGGGTGGACTTCACGGCGAGCAACCAGACCGAGATCCACTTCGGCGCGGAGTACTACCTCAACGTCGGCCGCTCGACGCTCGCCTTTCGCGGCGGGTTCTTCACCGATCCCGACAGCAGCATCCACTCGACGAACGTCGTGAGCGACGGATCGCCGACCCAGACGGGCACCCGGACCGCGATCGAGAAGGGAAACATCTTCCCGTCCCGCTCGACGGTGAACCACGTCACGGGCGGCGTCGGGTACTCGTTCTCGGACTGGGAGATCGCCGCCGCCTTCGACAACTCCAGCCTCGAAAAGCAGGGAGTGCTGTCGGTCATCTACCGGTTCAAGAGGTGAGGAAGATCACTTGATCCCGCCGGTGAGAGAGCGTCGAACGTCGCGAGCGGTCCGCCCGCTCGCCGTCCTGGCCCTCTGCCTCCTCGCGCTTCCCGGAGGCGCGCCGGCCCAGTCGAAGGACTGGTGGGATCTCCACGACGACGCCCGGAAGGTCATCGAGAACGACAAGGCCACCGACGCGCAGCTCGAGGCCGCCCGGCGCACGCTCCTCGCGGCCGTCAAGGAGAAGGACGCCGAGGGGAACCTGCCGACCTACAACCCGAGCGTCCGCACCGACTACCTCCCGTACTTCTACCTCGGCTGGGCGAGCATGCGCCTGCGGCGCTACGACGACGCCGCCCGCTACTTCAAGAAGTCGAGCGACCTGGGCTTCATCTCGAAGGGGGCGCCGGCCGATCTCAAGAGGAAGTTCGACAATTTCCAGCAGCTCGCGAGCAGCCTCAAGCCCGCCGCCGACGCCCTCACCGCCGCCCGCACGAACACCTTCGCGAGCCAGTGCGTCGCCAGCACCGACAGCGCCTCGGGAGGGCGGATCAAGGACTCGATGGCGAAGATCGACGCGATGCTGTCCTCGCCGAGCGACGCGGCCGCGCTCAAGGGTCTCGTGGACGCGCTGAACGGATCCGTCGGGGACTGCGTGAAGGAGCTCGGTGGCCGGCGGATCGCCGCCCTCGTGCGCGACCTCCAGGCGGCCCGCGACGACGTTCCCACCGAGGGGCTGGCGGATCTCCTCGCCCCCGAGACGCAGAAGGATCTGGACGGAGCGATGGCCGGCGGCAGGGACGCGGAGGCGAAGGGGGACGAGGACGGGCTGAAGTCCGCCACCGCGCGGTTCAAGTCCCTCCCGTCGAAGATCGCCCGCGACGTCGACGCGCGATCCGCGCCGCTCGCGCAGGAGGCCGACAGGCTCGCCCAGGGAAACGAGAGGGCGCTGAACGAGCAGAACCAGCTCGGCGCGCGCCTCGCGGACGCGGCCGCGAAGATCCGGTCCGTGAGGGCCTCGGGAAAGACCGGAAAGGATCTGATCGCCGCGGCGAAGTCGGTCGCGGATCTGAAGAGCCTCGTCGCGACGGCCCGGACGACCGTCACGCCGCTTCTCCAGGCGAGGGGGACGGCCCTCGCCGCGGCCCGGCGGGACTTCGAGGGGTGGTCGTCGGGGCACGCGTGCGAGATCGCGGCGGTCGGGGCGAGGGCGGGCGCCGACGCGGCGGCGAAGGACGCCGACGCGGCCCGGCAGGGAGAGTCGGTGGACGCGCTCGACGGCGCGATCGCCAGGCTCAACGCCCTCCGTCCGGACGTCGAGGCGAAGATGAAGGACGTCCTCCCGCGCAAGCAGCAGGAGGCGAAGAGCGTGATCGCCAACGCCGACGGCGTCCTCGCCAACCTCCCCGATCCGGCGAAGAAGACGAAGGGGGAGAGCCTCAAGCAGGGAGTCGAGCAGGGGGTGTCGAAGGGAGACGTCTGCGGGCTCGACGCGGCGATCTCCCAGCTCGGCGAGTGGGTGAGGACCGTGGCCCCCGAGCTCGATCGCCAGCGGAAGGCGGCGATCGCGCGCAACCAGGGGGCGCTCGACGACGGAAATCGCCTCCTGGGCGGGTTCGGCGGTATCTTGAAGGCCGAGACCGTCGCGGCGCTGAAGGCCCGCGTCGACGCGCTCGCGGGCCTCGTGAACTCGAGCTACGACGCCTCGGCGATGGACGGCGCGGGCCAGCTCGTCAGGACGGCGGCGGACCGGGCCCGGGGCGAGATCCGCGGGCAGATCCAGGAGGGGCTCGTCAGCCTGCGCTCGCTGAGATCGGCGCCGGGTTGGGGGGACGTCGCCGCGTCGCGGCGGCAGTGGCTGGAGCAGAACGAGGGGGCCGTGGACCGGGCGGCCTCGGACATGTCGAGCCCGGATCTGCTCGCGCGCTTCGCCAGGGAGTACCCGAGGGCCCGCCTCGAGATCGCGCTCGCGTCGGCGTTCGCGTCCCTCTACGACAGGGGCGACGCGGCGGCCGCCGTGAAGACGCTCGAGGATCTCGGCCCGGGGCTCCGCACGGCGAGCGCGTCGCTGAACTACTCGCTCTCGTACTTCTATTGGTGGCAGGGGCAGTCCGCCTCCCAGGGGGATCGGGACGGGCTGATGGCCAGGGCGAAGGCAGCCTACGACGCGGGGAAGGCGCTGCGCGTGGACCTGGCCGGCATGGGGGCGGCGCTCTTCGCTCCCACATTCGTCGAAGAGATGTCGCGGCGCTGACGCGCCCGGGGGAGCCTCGGATGAGCCTCATCGGTGTTGGGTCGAGAACCGCGGCGGCGGGGATCGTGGTGGTCACGGGCATGATCCTCGCGGCTCCGGCGTCCGCGCAGCAGCCGATCTACCGCCACACGGTCCTCCTTTCCGATACCCCGGCGTTCAACCCCGGGGCGCAGGATCTGCGCGTCGAAGGGGCGTCCGCGAAGCGGGAGATGGGATCCGCCCTCGCGTTCGGCGATTTCAACGGCGACGGCTTCCAGGACATCGCGGTGGGCGAGCGGAAAAACAACAGGGTCTACATCTACTTCGGACGGAACGTCCTCGATCCCGCCGCCTCGAACCCCGGCGACCCGAACGCCGCGTACATCGTGCGGCCGACCGCCGGCGCGACCAACGACGTCCCCGACGTCACGATCACGTGCGGCGGCTGCCAGCTCGATCCCAACAACAACTCCGACTTCGGCTTCTCCCTCGCGGGGGCCGAGGTCACCGGCGACAGCCGCGACGATCTGATCATCGGGGCGCCGTTCGACGACGCCGGCGGCGGCTCGGGGGCCGACAGAGGACGCGTCTTCGTGGTCAAGGGGCGCGCGAGCTTCCCCTCGGCTCTCGACGCCGACGCCGATCCGCAGACGAGCCGCATCACCGCGTCGGGCCCCAACAACAAGAAGTACTTCCTGGGGTTCGCGGTCGCGGCCGGGGACTTCGACGGGGACGGCGTGGGCGACGTCGCGATCTCGTCGCGCGGCGCCAACTTCCCCCTGTACGCCGGAAACGTCGGCAAGGCCCGGGCCGGCGCGGTCCACGTCCTGACCGGATTCTCGTCGGCGGAGGACATCTCGACCGACGCGGCGGTCCGTCACATCGTCGGCGACGGCGCGAACGACTTCTTCGGCGAGAGCCTCGCCATGTGCCGGTTCGACGGCAGCGGCCGGAGCGGCCTGCTGATCGGCGCGATCGGCGTGGACAACGCCGCCCAGACGAACGCGGGCGGGATGTTCGTCTACAAGCCCGCGACGCTCCAGGCGATCGCCGGCGGGAAGGCGAGCGCCATCCGCGGCGCCAACGCCGACTCGACGGTGCTCGGCGCGGACAAGGACGATTCCCTCGGTTTCTCCGTCGCCTGCGGCGACATCAACGGCGACGGCTTCGCGGATCCGATCGTGAGCGCCTTCTTCGCCTCCGGGCCGGGGAACAACCGCCCCGGCGTCGGCGAGGTCTTCGCCTTCTACGGCTCCGCCGTGATCCCCGATCCGAACGGCCTCAAGGCGCAGATCAACCTCAGGACCGATCCCCCCCAGCTCCGGATCATCGGATCGACCCAGGGGGATCAGTTCGGCTTCTCGCTCGCCTCCGGGAACGTCAACTGCGACACCGATCCGAACAGCGGAAACCCGATCGACGACATCATCGTGGGCGCGCGCCGGTACGACTCGGGCGACCCGAGCACCCCCGCGAAGACGAACGTGGGCGTGACGTACGCGATCCGCGGGAGCGCGACGCGCCCGAAGAGCTTCGTGATGGACCTGCGTCCCGGCACGGTCACCGCCGGCAGCCTTCTGAACAAGCCGGGGAACTACCCCACTGTCCGGAGCGAGGTCCTCGATCCGAACGTGTCGGTCCCGTGCGATCCGAACAACCCGGACGATCCCGATCCCAATCGGACGTGCGCCGTCGTCTCGATCCTGCTTGGCGACGTGCAGCACCAGCAGAGCGGCTACACGACCGCCGCGGGCGACTTCAACGGCGACGGGTGCGCCGAGATCGCGGTGGGGGCGATCGGCGACACCGCGCGCCTCGCGACCTACAGCGGCCGCGTCTACCTCGCGAGCCTGAGGGACAACGACGCCGACCTGGTCAGCGATCTGAGCGACCAGGACAACGACAACGACTGCATCGCCGACACGGGCGAGGACGTCAACGGCAACGGCGTCGTCGATCCGAACGAGACGGACCGGTTCGTGTCCGACACCGACGGCGACGGCCTCCAGGACGGGACCGAGACGGGCGTGTCGTCGGTGACGCTTCGCGGCGAGAAGATCTTCGCAGGCGCGGACTGCTCCCTCATCGATCCGGCGAAGCCGCAGTGCTGCCTCGATCACGACGCGGGGGTCACGAAGACGAAGCCGCTGGTCGCCGACACCGACGGCGACACGATCCCGGACGGAGCCGAGGACTCGGATCACAACGGAGCGATCCTGGGCGACACGAACTTGAACGGCGCGCTCGACCCGGGCGAAGTCATCGGCGAGCGCGATCCCAACAAGAAGGACACCGACGGCGACGGGCTCGACGACAACCAGGAGACGCTCGGCGGGTGTCCCAGTCCCCTCGACGCCGACTCCGACGACGACGGCCTCCCCGACGGGTGCATCCCGACGGCGAACGGCGCGAGCGATTGCAACGACATGCGCGCGGGGGAGGACCGGAACAAGAACGGGGCGAAGGACGCGAACGAGACCGGCGCCTGCACCGCCGACACCGACGGGGACGGCCTGCAGGACGGCCTCGAGCTGGGAGTGGGCGGCCCCGGCGTGCCGGGGCCGAACGGCCAGTTCGACACCGCGAGCAATCAGGACGGGACCGATCCCTGCCGGCATCTGCGGGACCAGGACCCCCTCTCCGTCACCAACCCCCTCCTCGCGGACACCGACAACGACTGCGTTCCGGACGGTTGCATCGCGGGATTCAACGGGGGCGGCGGCTGCCCGGCGCTCCTTCCCGCGACGTGTCCGGCCACGGTGGATCCGAACTTCGTCTTCGCCGGCGCCGCGAAGCAGGGGGAGGATCTCAACCTCAACGGCCGCGTGGACGGCGTCATCCTGAAGGGGGTGGCCGCCTCGACCGCCTCTCCGGCGGCGGGAACCGAGACCGATCCGGTGGACCACGACAGCGACAGCGACGGCCTCGACGACGGCCTGGAGTGGGGGGTGACGAGCGGCACGTGCGTCCAGAAGGACCTGGACCCCGCGACGACCACCGACCCGCGCGACGCGGACTCCGACAACGGAACGGTTGCCGACGGCCTCGAGGACATCAACGCCAACGGCCGCTTCGACTTCAACCCGGCGACGTTCGTCTGCGGGGCGACGCAGGCGCTCGACGTGAACAACGAGACCAACCCGAACTCGCGCCTCGACGATCGCGGGAGTGACTTCGCCCGGACGCCGGCGCCCGGCTTCGCCGATCCGAACAACGTCTCGGTGACGGCGTACCTCCAGAACCGCGCGCTCGTCGTCCTTCTCGACGACACGGACGAGAACAAGGACTCGCTCGTCGCCGAGTCGATCGTCCTCAACGCGACGAACCTCGTGGATCCGAACAACGCGCTCCTCCGCCAGGGGATCTCCTGCCTCGTCGACGATCCGAACACCGCGGGAAACGTCGACGTCGAGAACATCACCCTGACCGAGACCGGCCCGAACACGCACCTCTTCCGCGGGACGATCCCCATGGCGGTCGGCACCCCGACCCCACAGAATGGCACGCTCGACTGCAACGAGGACGACCGCGTTCGCCTCGCGTACCGCGACGACGACGATCTGTGCGATCAGCGGCAGGTTCTCGCCGACGTGACGCTGACGCAGATCCGCTCGGTCAGCCCGGCGACGGCGGCCCCGCCGATCACCACGCCCGTGACCAGCGTGTCGGCCGTCTTCAAGGAGGACCTGACCTGCGCCAGCGTGACCGCCGCCGATTTCACGGTGACGGGGACGGTGGGGCCCGCGGCGGGGGCGATCACCTGCGCCGCGGATCCGAACTTCCCGGCGTTCGGCGGCCGCCTCGCGACCCTGACGTTCGGCGCCCCGCTCGCCGACGACCTGTACACGTTCGCTCTCGACTGCGATACCCCCGCCCCCTTCATCGCCGATCTCTCGGGCTTCCAGGCGGACTGCGAGCGCCCGTGCGCGGTGCCGCCGCTCGGCAACCCCGCCTACTGCACGTCGCTCATTTCTGGGAACGGGACGGCGGGGGGCGCCTTCGCCTCGAGCTTCGTCGTCGACAACGACAGTTCCCCCTCGGTGACCGTCGTGAGCCCGGCCAACGCGCAGATCTCGACGGCTCCCGTCACCGTCGTGACCGCGACCTTCAGCGAGGCGATGGACCCGAACACGATCGGGACCGGATCGTTCGGCGTCGCGACCACGATGGGAACCGTCACGTGCGCGACGGTGGGCTACGTTCCGTCCACGAAGCAGGCGGCCTGCACCCTCGCGGGGCAGGCGGCGCCCCCCGACGACCGGTACACCGTGACGCTCCTCGGGACCGGCGGATCCCCGATGCGTGACTTCGCCGCGAACGCCCTCGACGGAGACAACAACGGGACCGCGGGAGCCGACTTCGTCTCGACCTTCGTCCTGGACACCGACAGCTCGCCGTCGGTCGTCTCGGTCGATCCGAACAACCTCCAGATCATCACCTCGTCGCGGCCGAACCTCGCGAGCGTCTCGGCCACCTTCAGCGAGTCGATGAACCCGGCGACGATCACGTCGTCGAGCTTCACCGTGAGCGGGACGATGGCCGCGCTGACGCCGTCGTCGGTCGTCTACACCGCCGCCGCCAAGCGGGCGACCTTCACCAGCAACGCGGGCACCTTCGCCGACGATCGCTACACGGTCACGCTGCAGGGGAACGGCGGCTCTCCGATCCGGGACTTCGCCGCGAACGCCCTCGACGGGGACAACGACGGGACGGCCGGAGCCGACTTCACGTCGACCTTCGTCGTCGACTACGACCAGGTTCCGGCGATCACGATGACGCTCTCACCGCCGGGGGCCGTGACGGTCAACCCGCTCGTCAACATCACGTTCAAGTTCGACCAGTCGATGGAGGCCGCGACGGTGACGAACCCGGCCAACTGGTCGGTCGCCGGAACGATGATGACGGTCGCCGCGACGTCGATCACCTACGACCCGGTGAACAAGACGGTCACGTTCGATCCCAGCGTCTCGCTCCCGGACGACCTCTACACCGTGACGCTCACCGGGATGACCGATCAGGCGGGGAACCTCCTCGACGGCGACAACAACGGCGTCGCCGGCGGGGCCTTCGTCCTCACCTTCGCCGTGGACGCCGACAGCTCGCCGAACGTGGCCAGCGCCGATCCGGCGAGCGGCCAGGTGGTCGATCCCAACCGCCCGGGCCTCGACCACGCGTCGGCGACCTTCGCGGAGGCGATGGACGCCTCGACGATCTCCGCCGCGTCGGTGACGCTCGCGGGGACGATGGGGGCTCTCACGCCGTCCTCGGTCACGTACGCCCCCGTGGGGAAGACCGTCACGTTCACGTCGAACGCGGGCGTCCTCGCGGACGATCGGTACACCCTGACGCTGGTTGGCACGGGAGGAGGCCCCATCCGGGATCTCGCCGGGAACGCCCTCGACGGCGACAACAGCGGAACGGCGGGTGGGGACTTCACGGCGACCTTCGTCATCGACTACGACCAGGTGCCGTCGATCGTCGCTCTCCTGTCCCCGGCGGCGCCCATCACCGTCGACCCGAACGTCGTCATCGTCGTCGCCTTCGACCAGTCGATGGAGGCCTCGACGGTCACCGATCCGAACCACTGGACGGTCATCGGGACGGCGGGGGTGCCGATCGCGGGCGCGATCGGCTACAACCCGATCCTCAAGATCGCGACGTTCCAGCCCCTCGCCCCGCTCCCGGACGACCGCTACGGCGTCTCGATCAGCGGCATGACCGATCAGGCGGGGAACCTCCTCGACGGCGACGGGAACGGGATTCCCGGAGGCGCGTTCGTCTTCTCGTTCACCGTCGACTTCGACAGCTCCCCGTCGGTGACGGCGACCAGCCCGGCGAACGGCCAGGCGCTGACGGCGGTCCGATCGACCTTCACCGTCACCTTCTCCGAGGAGATGGACCCGGCGTCGCTGACGCCCGCGTCGCTCCAGGTGCGCGACGCCTTCGACCCGTCCCTCGTCCTCAACACGCTCGGGCTTTCCGTCACCTACGACCCGCTCAACCGCATGGCCACGATCACGACCGACTTCCCCCTCGGGAACGGCTCCTACGAGATCTTCGCCGACGGCACGACGGGGACTCCCGTGAGGGATCTCGCCGGAAACGCCCTCGACGGCGACAACGACGCGGCCGCGGGAGGGGACTTCACCTCAGGCTTCACGATTGGCGTGACGGGGGTCTTCCTCCGCGCCGTGGAGTCGGCGCCGGACCTGCACGAGGTGGTCGTCGATCCCAACTCGCTGGGCAACCAGGTGAGGGTGAGGGTGTCGGAGCGCCCGGACACGGCGTCGGTCGATCCGAACACCTTCCTCCTGACGAACTCGGCCGGCGACGTGGCCTGCGATCCCAACAGCTTCGCCTTCGCCGATCAGGGATCGGGCTCGAGCAAGTGCCAGAACTGCAACCTCCTCTGCGCGATCACGCCGACGACGTATCCCGACGACCGGTACACCGTCACGCTGAAGAGCGATCCGAACGTCCCGGCGCTGCGCATCAAGGCGAAGACCAGCGGCGGGACCAACTTCCTCGACGGCGAGTGCTCGGGGGGCGTCTGCGACGTGGCGGCCTCGGACTTCCCGACGGGGAACGGCACGGCGGGAGGGGATTTCGTCTACACCTTCTTCGTGGACGCGGATGCGGTGCCGAGCGTCACGAACCTGTCGCCCACGAGCGGATCGACGATTGGCGATCCGAACGCCAACGTCGTCGTGACGTTCGACCAGCGGATGGATCCGAACACCTTGAACGCGACGACCTTCACCGTCGTCCCGACGACGGGGGGCGGCGGTCCTGTGGCCGGCGGGTACTCGTTCGACCCGAACACCCGCGCGGGGACCTTCGACCCCGGCAGCCCCCTCGGCGACGGGACGTACACCCTCACGCTGATCGGCGACCCGAACGCCGGGAACCCGAGCGTCCGCGACTTCAGCGCCCCGGTCGGCAACGCGCTCGACGGGGACAATGATTCGACCGCGGGCGGCAACTTCGTCGCGACCTTCACGGTCGAGGCCGTCGCCCCGACGGTCCTCTCGACGACGCCGGGGGGCTCGACGGTCGTCCTCGCCCCGCCCGCGGGCGTCCAGGTGCTCTTCAGCGAGCCGATGGACGGCTCGACGATCACCACCGGGAGCTTCGTCGTGACGAGCACGATGGGGAGCGTGAGCTGCTCCGCCGTGTCGTACGACGCGCCGAGCCGCACCGCGACGTGCACGCTGACCGGGTTCGGCTCGCCGGCCGACGACATCCTGACGATGACCCTCGCCGGAAACGGCGGCTCGCCGATCAGGGACCTGGCCGGGAACGCCCTCGACGGCGACGGCAACGGGACGGCCGGCGGCGACTTCACCGCGGCCTTCACGATCGACACCGACATGACGCCGACGGTCACGGCCATCAACCCCGCAGACAGCTCGACGATTCTGATCACCCCGACGACCGTGACGGCCACCTTCAGCGAGCCGATGGCCGGCGCGAGCCTGACGACCTCCACGTTCTTCGTCGGCACGACGACGGGAGGGGTGAGCTGCGCGTCCGTGACGTACAACGCGCTCCTCAAGACCGCCACGTGCACCCTCGCCGGGGTGGCGGCGCCGCCGGACGATCTCTACACCGTGACGCTTCTCGGCACCGGGCTCCCGCACATCACCGATCTCGCGGGGAACCCGCTCGACGGGGACAACAACGGGATCGCCGGAGGCAACTTCGTGTCGAGCTTCGTCGTCGACACCGACAGCACGCCGAGCGTCACGGCGACCGATCCGAACGATCTCGAGACGGTGAACGCGCCCAGGACCACGGTGACGGTCGATTTCTCCGAGGCGATGGACAGCGCGTCGCTCACCCCCTCGACGATCGTCGTGTCGAGCAACACGACGGGGCTGCTTCTCGCCCCCGACGCGGTCGCCTACGTGCCGGCCCTCCATCGCGGCGTCTTCACCCGGGCGGCCGGAATCCCGGACGACACCTACACGCTGACCGTCGTCGGCTCGGGAGGGACGAAGGTCCTCGACCTCGCCGGGAACACGCTTGGCGCGGGGAACTTCACCGCGACGTTCACGATCGAGGCGGCGGACCCGAACGTCACCGCGACCGATCCCAACAACGCCCAGGTCAAGACCTCGGCCCCCGGGACGGTGATCGTCACGTTCAGCGAGCCGATGGACTCGAACACGATCGACACGTCGAGCGTTCTCGTCGCCACGACGGCGGGCGGCGTGAGTTGCACCTCGGTCACGTACGATCCGAACACGGAGAGGGCCACCTGCACGCTGTCGGCCCTCGCGACGCCGCCCGACGACCGGTACACGGTGACGGTGAAGGGGACGGGAGGCTCCGCCGCGAAGGACCTGGCGGGTAATGCGCTCGGCGGCGGGACGGACTTCACGAGCTTCTACGTCGTGGACACCGACACCACCCCCACCGTCACCCTCAGCGACCCGAACAACGGCCAGATGTTCGTCAGCGGGCCGACGACGGTCACGGTCGACTTCTCCGAGGCGATGGACGGGAGCACGATCGACGCGACCACGTTCCTCGTGAGCGGGACCGGCGGGAGCGTCACGCCGACGATGGTCGCCTACGCCGCGGCCACGAAGCGCGCGACGTTCACCGTGGCCGCTCCGCTCTCCGACGACGTCTACACGATCACCGTCAGGGGGGCGGGCTCTCCCGCCGCGAAGGACTTCGCCGGGAACTCCCTGGGCGGGGGCATCGACTTCACGTCCACGTTCACCGTCAACGCGGGGGCTCCCACGGTGACCGCGATCGATCCGAACGACCTCCAGATCAAGACGACGTTCAGCAGTACGCAGCACGTCATCGCCACCTTCAGCGAGGCGATGGACGCCAACACGATCTCGACGTCCACGTTTCTCGTGACGGCGAGCCAGGGCGGCGTGAGCTGCTCGGGAGTGGCGTACGATCCGAATACCCACAAGGCGAACTGCACGCTCGCGATCACGCCCGTTCCGCGGGACGACCGGTACACGGTCACGCTCAAGGGGACGGGCGGCTCGAAGATCAAGGACGCGACCGGCGTCGTCCTGGACGGCGACGGGATCGGCGGGGCCGGCGGCGACTTCGTCTCGACCTTCGTCGTGGACACGGACACCACGCCGACGGTCACGGCCATCAACCCGGCCAACAACTCGACGATCGTCTCGACTCCGACGACCGTCACGGCGACGTTCAGCGAGGCGATCGACCTCGCCACGGTGGATGCGACCGACTTCCTCGTCACCTCGACCGTCGGGACCGTCTCGTGCGGCTCGTTCAGCGTGAGCGCGTCGACACGGCAGGCGACGTGCACACTCACAGGTGTCGCCGCGAACCCCGACGATCGGTACACGGTGATGCTCCTCGGATCGGCCGGCACGGGGATCAAGGACTTCGCCGGCAACGTCATCGCCGACTTCACGTCGCACTTCGTCGTCAACACCGACTCGACCGCTACGATCACCGCGAGCGATCCGAACCAGAGCCAGACCGTGACCGCGGCGCCGACGGCGGTGACGGTCACCTTCTCGGAGGCGATGGATCCCAGCACGATCAGCATCTCCTCGATCCTCCTCGCGGGCTCGGCCGGCTCCATCACGGCCGACAGCGTCACGTACGACGCGGCGACGACGACCGCCAGCTTCAACTTCGCGGCGGGCCTCCCGGATGACTCGTACACCCTCACGGTGCACGGCTCGGCGGCGCCCCAGGTCAAGGACTTCGCGGGGAACAACCTCGACGGCGACAACAACGGATCGACGGGAGGCGACTTCTCCCTGGCGTTCGTCGTGGACACCGACGCCAGCCCGACGATCACCACCGTGAATCCGAGCGACACGCAGGTGAAGACCGTCTTCTCCGGGGCGCAGACCGTGACGGCCACCTTCAGCGAGGCAATGAACGCCGCCACAATCACCACATCCACGTTCCTGGTCGGCGCCACCGGCGGGGGCGTCTCGTGCAGCCCCGTCACGTACAACGCCGCCACGCGGGTCGCGACCTGCACGCTCTCGGGCCTTCCCGCCAACCGCGACGATCTCTACAGCGTGACGCTCGTCGGGACCGGCGGGTCGCCGATCACGGATCGCGCGGGCAATGCCCTCGACGGCGACGGCAACGGCACGGCGGGAGGGGACTTCACCAGCACCTTCATCGTGGACACCGACACCACGCCGACGGTGACCGCGACGAACCCCGCGGGCGGGAGCACCTTCACGGGCACCTTCACCACCGTCACGGCCACCTTCAGCGAGGCGATGGACGGCTCGACGATCACGACGTCCTCGATGACCGTCACGTCGACGCAGGGGGCGGCCTCCTGCTCGGCGGTGAGCTATTCGGCGGTCAACCGGCGCGCGACCTGCACGCTGACCGGGCTCACGACCCCGGATGACGACGTCTACACCGTGGACCTCTCGACGGCCATCACCGACAAGAACGGAAACCCCCTGACCGCCTTCAGCGACTCCTTCGTCGTGGATCACGATCAGGTTCCGGCCGTCGTCTCCACGACTCCCGCGAACGGCTCCTCGACGGCGGGGGTCAGCCAGATCGACGTTCTCTTCGACCAGGCGATGGATGGGACCACGATCACGGGGACGACGTTCACGGTCGCGGACACCAACGGCGTGGCGGTCGCCGGGACGGTCAGCTACGACCCGACGACGCGCATCGCGACCTTCACGCCGACGACGTCGCCGTTCCCGGCCGCCGGATCCCCGTACTCGATGCACCTCGAGGGGACAACGGGGGCTCGCGTGAGGGACCAGGCCGGGCACGTCCTCGACGGGAACGGCAACGGAACGGCGGGCGGCGACTTCGACGCGACCTTCACGTCGACCGCCGCGCAGAGGCGTCCCCCCGCGGGGCCGTTCGACGACGGCATTCTCGCGAAACCGAAGTCCCATCCGGGAAAGAAGGCAGGGAGAAAGGGCGGGCCGTGAGGAGACCGAACATGCGAAGCGTGCTTCACGAAGTGAGGGCTCTCGGGGCTCTCGTCGTTCTTCTCCTGGCGGGGGGCGGCCTCCCGGCCGCGGCGACCGCCGATTCCCTCGATCCGGCCGCCCCGCCGGCGGCCTCGAGCGCTCCCGCCCCCCCGGACACGGTCGAGAGCGGCGGATCGGCGGCGGGGACCGGCGTGTATCGCGGGGTCGTCACCGACAGGAGATCCGGAAAGGCGGTCTCCGGCGCGTCGGTCGTCTTCACCAACGAGGAGACGGGCGAGGCCTACCAGGCGGCGACCGGCGACGCCGGACAGTACGAGGTGCGCCTGCCCGCGGGGGAGTACGTCGTCGACATCAAGGTGGGGCGGAAGACCTACCGGAGCACCGGCACGTTTCGCGAGGAAGCGGCCGGCAAGCGCTGGACGATGGACTTCACCATCGGGACGAAGCTCACCGAGAAGGATCTCAAGATCACGACCACGCCCAGGGACATCCGCGTCATCCAGGCCGAGCCGCGGCCGCCGCTCGAGGGCTCGAAGAAGTGGCTCGAGTTCTTCATCTTCATCGGGGGGCTCGCCGCGGTCGGGGCGCTGGCGAACTGACGGGGCCGCCTTCCGGAGACGGGATCAGCGCCGGCCGGAGGCCGGGACGGGATGCAGGACGATCTCGACCCGGCGGTTGACGGCGAGCGACTCCGGGTCGCGCCCCTTCGAGATGGGCCGCGTCTTCCCGTACGAGACGATCGTGAGCTGCGACGGCTCCAACCCGAGGTCGCGCAGCGTGTCCTTGACCGCCTTGGCCCGGTACATCCCGAGCGCCTGGTTCCACTCGTCGGTGCCGCGCTCGTCCGCGTGACCTTCCACCGTCGCGACCCACCCCGGCGCGCCGCGCATCACGGAGAGGTCCTGTTCGATCGATCGGCGGCCGTCCTCGGTGATCTTCCATTGACCCGTCTCGAAGAGCACCACCTGGAGCCGCTCGTTGAACGGCCGGAGAGCCTCCTCCGGCGAGACGGGGCGCGGCGGCGGGGGAGGAGGCGTGGGGGCCGTGGGGGGCGGGACGACGACGGCCTGTTCGGCGGCCGGCTCGGCGGGCGGCTCGGGTGGTAGCTGCTGGACGTCGAACGTGGCCACGATGGCGGGTCCGCCGTGGGCGCATCCGGAGAGCCATGCGACGGTCAGAACTGCGGCGGCCGCGAGCCGTGTGTCCCTCATCCGCGCGAGTCTACCACAGGAGGGGTGGTATACTTCCACGATGCTCGTTCGATGTCCGAAATGCCGTGGTGAGAACCGGCTGACCGATGTTCCCGCAGGCGACAAGGTCCTCAGCTATCTGTGCCAGGTGTGCGAGCAGATCGTGCGGCTCGACCTGTCGCTCGACGAGGTGAAGTCCTCCTCGTCGTCGGGAGGGTACGCGAGCGTGCAGCGGCGGCCCACGGTCCTCGTCGCCGACGACTCGGGGCTCGTGCTCCGGATGGCCACCGATCTCCTGATGGAGGCCGGGTTCAACGTCATCACCGCAGCGGACGGCGCGGACGCGCTGCGGCGCATCGAGGACGATCATCCCGACCTGGTCGTCCTCGATCTGCTCATGCCGCGCGTCACCGGGTTCGACGTCCTGCGCGAGATGAAGCGCAACGAGCGGGTCAGGGAGACCCCCGTCCTCGTGATGAGCGGCGTCTACAAGGACGACGTCGTCTCGCACCTGAACCAGATGGGCGCCTCCGGATTCATGGACAAGGACCTTCTCGCCGAGACGCTCGTCTTCCGGGTCCGCTCCCTGCTCGGAACGCGGGCCGCCTGATCGGCCGCGCGACGACGTCGTTTGATGGCCCGCGCCGGCCTGTGGTAACATCGCCCGCGATTAAAGTTTCCCGCCCTGACCCGAGTGCGCCTCCGAGATCGCGGCCCGGCGCGGCGAACGACCGCCGCCGCCGGGGACACCCCGGCCGATCACCCGAGAAGCTCGATCCCGGAGACGCTGCCGTCAAAGAGAGATCGCTGGAGGTATCGTGGCCAATATCATCGTCGTCGGAGGCCAGTGGGGTGATGAGGGGAAGGGCAAGGTCGTCGACTACCTCACCTCGCGGTTCGACGTGGTCGTTCGCTACTCGGGAGGCCCCAACGCCGGGCACACCGTCAGGCGCGGCGAGAAGAAGTTCGCGCTCCACCACGTGCCGTCCGGAATCCTCACCGACGGGGTCTTCTGCGTGATCGGCAACGGCGCGGTGATCGACCCCGTCTCCCTCGTCGCCGAGCTGCGCACCCTCGAGGAGCAGGGGGTGTCGGTGCGCGGCCGGCTGGCCATCAGCCAGCGGGCCCACGTCATCGTCCCGGCGTACGTGCGCAAGGAGAAGGCTCTCGAGGAGTCCCGCGGGGACGGACGGATCGGCACCACCCTGAAGGGGGTCGGGCCCGCGTACGAGGCGAAGGCCGCGCGCACGGGTGTCCGCATGGTGGATCTGCTGGACGCCGGCGCGCTCCTCCGCGCTCTCTCGGCGGCGGTGCCGGCCGACGAGGTCGCCTCGACCGCGGCGTCCCTCACCGAGCTCGCCTCCATCCTGAAGGAGTACATCGCCGACACGACGCGCCTCCTCGCCGACCGGATGGAGGACGGAGAGCGCGTTCTGTTCGAAGGGGCGCAGGGGACCCTCCTCGACGTGGACCACGGGACGTACCCGTTCGTCACGTCGTCGAGCGCGGTGGCCGGCGGCGCCTGCACCGGGGCCGGAGTGAGCCCCACGCGCATCGACGGCGTTCTCGGCGTCTTCAAGGCCTATTCCACGCGCGTCGGCGCGGGCCCGTTCCCGACCGAGGAGAAGGGGGAGCGCGGCGAGAAGCTTCGCACCCGCGGGAACGAGTACGGCACCACCACGGGGCGCCCGAGGCGCTGCGGCTGGTTCGACACCGTCCTGGCCCGCTACGCGGTCCGCGTCAACGGCATCGACAGCGCGGCGATGACGCTCCTCGACGTCCTCGACGGGTTTGACGAGATCCCCGTCGCCATCGGATACCGCTACAAGGGCGATCGGATCCGGCAGTTTCCCACCGAGCCGTGGGTCCTCGACGCCGTGGAGCCGGAGTACACCACGATGAAGGGATGGCGCACCGACACGACGGGCTGCCGATCGTTCGAGGAGCTGCCGCGCCAGGCTCAGGAGTACATCCGCACCATCGAAGACGCGATCGAGTGCGACATCGACATGATCTCCGTGGGGCCCGAGCCGGAGAGGAGCGCGATTCGAGAAGTCTCCAAGCTCTCCGCCTGGCTGGCCGACGGAGCCTGACCTTTCGGATTCTCACCGACCCGCGGCCGATGGCGGCTCGCCGGTCGAGCACGAAGAGGGGCGGCGCGCACGGCGGCGCCCCGTTCACGCGAGGGGTCGACGCATGGCCACGGGAACGATCAAGAAAGTGATGAAGGATCGCGGCTTCGGATTCATCCTGACGAGCGACGGGAAAGAGGTCTTCTTCCATCGCAGCGAGTGCCGTGGATGTGATTTCAACGTGCTCGACCAGGGACACCAGGTCGAGTTCGAGCTGAAGGAAGATCCCAAGGGCCCGCGGGCGCTGAACGTCAAAGTCGGCGCGTGACGGGCGGCCCCGCCGGCGGCGCGCGGGGCGGGGCGCGGGTGTGGGCCGTTAGCTCAGTTGGTAGAGCACCAGCCTTTTAAGCTGAGGGTCCCGGGTTCGAGTCCCGGACGGCTCACCATCCACGACCTCCTCCTTCACCCGAACCCCGAGGCATCCACCGCGACGTGCGCAATCTGAAGGCCCTCCTCGAGTACGACGGCACCCGCTACAGCGGCTGGCAGATCCAGAAGAACGCCCGCACCGTCGGCGGCGCCTTCGCCGAGGCGCTCGCGGACGTGGCTCGCGAGTCGCCGCCCATCTACGCGGCCGGGCGCACCGACGCCGGCGTCCACGCGGTCGCCCAGGTCGTCTCGTTCAGGCTCCGGTCGGAGCTCACGACCCGCGACCTCCAGGAGAAGCTGAACGACCGGTTGCCGGCGGACGTCAACGTGCTCCACGTCGAGCCCGTGCCGATGACCTTCCACGCGCGCCACTCCGCGACGGCGCGGACGTACCGCTACCAGGTCTCACGGCGCCGCACGGCGTTCGACAAGCGGTTCGTCTGGTGGGTGCGCGCGCCGATCGACGTCGAAGTCCTTCGAAAAAGCGCTGAGCTCATCGCCCGGGCGAAGGACTTCCGCTCCTTCGCCGAGGCCGACAGGGACGACGACGCCGAGGGGGCGGATGCGCCGACCACTCGCTGCCGGATCCACGAGGCCGCGTGGACGGAGGAGGACCATCTCCTGATCTTCCGGATCCGCGCCGACCGCTTCCTGTGGCGCATGGTCAGGCGGCTGACCGGGACGATGATCGCCGCCGCGACGAGGAAGATCGATCCGGGGTCGATCGGAAAGTGGCTCGAGCACCCCTCGCGCGAGCCCGCGGCGCTGACGGCTCCTCCCTCGGGGCTATTCCTCGAGTCGGTGGAGTATCCAGTAGAGCCTGAGAGGCGGGAGCCCGCGAGGGGCTTCAGGCGTCCGGCGGGCGGCTCCCACCCGAAGCGGCGCCTTCCCTAGAGAGCCACTCGGCGACCTTCTTCATCCCCGCGTCGAACCCCACGGTCGGGGACCAGGAGAGCTCTCGTCTCGCTTTTTGAATCGAGTAGGTTGTCCGGGAGGTCAGGAGATTCAGGCCGAGCCGCCCGAGGGGAGGCTTCCTGCCGAGCCTGGGAAGCACCGCCTCCATGGCTGCGACCGCGGGCCGTGCGACGAGCAGGGGAACCGAGATCCGCGGCGGCTTGACGGAGGCCGCCTTCGCGAGCGCGTCGAGGTAACGCTTCCACGACACCGGGCGGCCATCGGTGATGATGTAGGCCGCGCCTCCCGTGCCGGCGCCGTGCAGGCAGGCGAGGACGGCGTCGGCGAGGTTGTCGACGAAGGTCACGTTCACCAGCCCGCTCCCGCCGCCGATGTGGATCATCGTCCCGCGCCGCATCGCGTCGACGAGCTTGACCACCCACTCGCCGGCACGTGGCCCGTAGACGTCGGCTGGGCGCAGAACGGTCAGGTCGATTCGCCCTTCCGCTTGCAGCTTCTGGAGCGACTTCTCCGCCGCGATCTTGCTGTCCGCGTACGGGAGCCCGATCGACGTCATCGGCTCCTTCTCGTCGATGTTCTCTCGCGGCGGCATTCCGTGCACGGTCACGCTGCTGATGTACACGAACCGGCGGACGCCTGCGTCGGCTGCGGCACTCGCAAGGGTTTCCGTCCCGCCCGCGTTGATCCGCATCGCCTCGTCTCGCGGAAGAGACCCGCCCATGAGCGCCGCGCAGTGGACGACGGATCCGACTCCCCTGGTGGTCACGACCCGATCGCAATCAGCTCGGGACGTGACGTCTCCTGTTACGAGTTGAATTCCCGTCCGCGAAAGGTGCGACACCGGCTTGCCGGGAAGATCCAGCGCGACGACAGCATGGCCGCGCTCTGCGAGCCGGCGTGAGATGGCGCCGCCGATGAAGCCACTGGCTCCCGTGACGAGGACCGGCGGCAGGGGCGGTTCGTTCGGCATGTGGCGCGATGATAGACGCTTTCGGCCCCAGCGATCTAGAATGCGCGGCCTCCGGCGATTCCCGTCACGTCCCCATCGTCTAGCCTGGCCTAGGACACAGCCCTTTCAAGGCTGTAACACGGGTTCAAATCCCGTTGGGGACGCCACGCGGCGCTTGCCCGCAGCCCCGGTCCGCGGTAGCATCTCTTGAAATCCATCCACTCCGGTTCGACCGAGGTGCTCCCGCGCATGTCGAGGGAAACTCCCGCCGCCGGCGATAGTCTCGCGCACTACCGGCTCGTCGAGAAGATCGGCGAGGGGGGGATGGGGACGGTCTTCAAGGCGTGGGACACGCGCCTCGAGCGGACCGTGGCCCTGAAGATCGTGTCGCGAGAGATCGTCGAACGGCAGGACCCCTCGCGCGCCCGCCTCCTCCGGGAGGCGCGCCTCGCCTCCTCGCTCAACCATCCCCACATCGCGACGATCTACGGGTTCGAGGAGGTCGACGGCCGCGACGTCATCGTCATGGAGTACGTCCAGGGGCCGACGCTGCGGCAGCGCATCCGGAGCGGGCCGATGGACGTGCGCGACGTGCTCGACGTGGCCGCCGCGATCGCGGACGCGCTGGGGGAGGCGCACGGCGCGGGGGTGATCCACCGCGACGTCAAGCCGGAAAACGTGATCCTCTCGGCGCGAGGCCCCAAGGTGATGGACTTCGGCCTGGCCAAGCTCTCCGCGCCGGAGCCCGCGGGAGGGGCCGACGCGGACTCCGGGCGGCAGGTGACCCAGATCTCGACCGCCGGGATGGCGGTCGGGACCGTCGCGTACATGTCCCCCGAGCAGGCGGTCGGCCGCGCCGTCGACGCCAGGACCGACGTCTTCTCGTTCGGGGTCGTCCTCTACGAGATGCTCACGCGCGAGCCGGCCTTCTCGGGCGACTCCGACGTGGACGTCCTCTACGAGATCCTCCACCACGCCCCGAGGCCCATCGCCGAGATCAATCCCGACTCGACCGCCGACGTGCAGGCGATCGTGGACCGATGCACCGCCAAGGATCCCCAGAGCCGGTACGCGAACGCGCGGGAGATCTGCGCCGAGATCAAGCGGGCCCGCATCAGCCTCGACGTGCAGCGCGCCCGCACGCTCCACACGCTCTTCACGATCTCGCGCGAGATGACGGCGATCCTCGCGCTCGAGCCGCTGCTCCAGAGAATCGCCGCCCTCGTGAAGAGCCTCATCGAGTACGACGTCCTCGGCATCTTCCGGGTCGACGCCACCGGGGAGGGGCTGAACTGGATCGGCGGCTCGGGCTACTCGCCGGAGCGCGCGCGCCGCACCGTCTACCGCGCCGACCGCGGCGTGTGCGGCCGCGTGCTGCGGACGCGCGAGCCGATCGCGGTGGGCGACGTCACGCGGGATGCGGACTACTACCCGCCGAACGGGGAGGCCTACCTCTCCAACCTGGCGGTGCCGCTGATCCACATGGACCGGGTGATCGGCGTGCTCAACATGGAGAGCCGGCGGGCGCACTTCTTCACGAGCGAGCACGTCACCATCATGTCGACGCTGGCCGGCCCGATCGCCGCCGCGATGGAGAACGCGCGCCTCTTCGAGCAGAGCCGCGCGCAGGCGCTCGCGCTCGAGTCCCTTCACGAGGTGGGGAGGGAGGTCGCGTCGATCCTGGACGTCGATTTCCTGCTCGACCGAATCGGCGAGATCACCCGGCGCGTGATCGACCACGACCTCTTCACCGTCTTTCTTCTCGACGAGAAGACGGGCCTCTTCTCGTGGAGGATCGCGACCGGCTACGACCCCGCGTGGGTCGCGGAGCGGGAGCTCCGTCTCGGAGAAGGGATCATCAGCCGCGCGGTGGAGGCGCGCGAGGCCGTCGTGGTCGACGACGTGTCGATCGATCCCGACTACGTCCCCCCGAGGACGGTCGACGGACGCGTCCCGAGATCCGAGCTCGCCGTGCCGCTCGTCGCGCAGGACCGCGTCCTCGGCGTCCTCGCGTTCGAGAGCTTCGAGCCGGGCCACTTCACACCGGATCACGGGCGCCTGGCCTCCATCCTCGCGAGCCAGGTCGCCACGGCCATCGAGAACGGGCAGCTCTATCGCGAGATCCAGGATCGGGCGCGGGTGCGGGAGGAGGAGGCGGACCGCGTCCGGCGGCGCTTCGAGTCGTACGTGACGCCGCACATCGCCGAGCAGGTCTTCCGCGATCCGAACGGGAAGACGCTCGCCGGCGAGCGGCGGGTCGTCACGGTTCTCGTCGCGGACGTCCGCGGGTTCACGTCGGTCGCGGAGTCGGTTCCGGGCGAATCAATCGTCTCGTTCCTGCAGGAGTTCTTCTCGGTGATGACGCACGTCGTCTTCAAGTTCGAGGGGACCGTGGACAAGTTCCTGGGCGACGCCCTCATGGCGTTCTACGGCGCGCCGGTGGCCCATGATCCGCGGTACGGACCCTCGGACGCGCAGCGGGCCGTCTTCGCGGCGCTCGACATGCGGGACGCCTTCGCGAGGCTCCGCGACAGGTGGTGGGCGAGGGACGCCGCGTTCGGGACGCTCGATCTCGCGGTCGGAATCAACACCGGGACGTGTCTGCTCGGGAACATGGGATCGGACAAGCGCGTCGAGTACACGGCCATCGGCGGCGTCGTGAACCTCGCCTTCCGGCTCTGCCGCGAGGCGGCGGCGGGGGAGATCCGGATCGGGGGGAGGACCCACGCCGACGTGCACGAGGACGTGAAGGTGCAGGCCCTCGATGCCGACGCGTCGCCCGGCGATCCGCGCGCCCACGTCGTCGTCGGGCTCAAGTACCTTTCGTAGGAAACCCCGCCGCGATCAGGGCGCGCGCGACCTCGCGCGCCGCCGCCCGATGGCCGGCCGCCGACGGATGGTGATCGAGCGGCATGAGGAACAGCTTCGCCGCGCGCGGGCCTCCCTTGAGGAACGCCGGGAGGAGATCGACGACCGGGATGCCGGCTCCGGACGCCATCGCCGTGATCCTCGCCTGCGCCTCAGCCGACGCGCCGCCGACCACCTGCTCGTAGAAGGGGTAGAGGACGAGCCTCAGCCGGCAGTGATGCTCCGCGGCGAGGTCCCGGAGCCTGAGCAGCTCGTCCCGATACCGCGCGAAGAGGGCCTCGGTCGTCGCGTCGTACGGCGGATAGAGGAGGTGGCGGATCGGCACGTCCTGAATCGTCGGGTCGAGTCCCAGCCTTCCGAGCACCGTCGCCTTGATGACGAAGAGGAAGTTGTACGTCGCCGTGTGGCGGAGCCACCTCTTGATCGGGGCCAGCGCCGAGCCCGACATCTCGCCCGCGGCGCGCCGCTGGTTCTCGCGCGAGGAGATCTGCCGGGTGAGGTCGGCGAGATCGTTGAGCACGAAGGCGACGAGGATCTCGTCGGGCTCGAGCGCGAGCCCTTTCTCCTTCACGAGGCCGGCCTCGTCCGTGATCGTGTAGCCGTTCACGCCGGCGTTGATGACATCGATCGCGGTCCCGGGCGAGCCCTGGCGCAGGCGCTTCTCGAGGCCGGCCGGAAAGGTGTCGTCGTCGTCGACGTAGTCGCCGAAGGTGTACGAGTCCCCCACGCAGAGGATCCGGTACGTTCCGGGCGCCTTCCTCGCGTCGAACTCCCGGCCGCGAAACCCGAGAGAGTTCACGTGGATGTGGTGGGGGAGGCTCGGCCGGAAGCGATCGACGAAGTCCTGGCTCGGGGCGAACGGCCCCGGGTTGCGCTCCCAGGCCGCGGCGTCGGGGTAGACCAGCGTCTCGGTGGGGGCGAGCTGCGTCAGCCTCAACCCGGTCTCGATGCAGATCAGGAGCACCGCCGTCGAGACGAGCGAGAGAGCGAGGTTCATCCGGAGATGGCGCCAGCGGCCGGCGGTCGGGGACGCGGACGGCGCGGGTCGCTCGGGAGACTTCTGGCTCAAGCTCGTGGGCTCCGGTGGCGTATCATGGCCTTCTCGCCCGGCGGAACCCGCGGCGCGACGGAGGCGGCAGAGTATGCACGAACCGATTTCGGAGTGTCCAGCCGGAACGAGGCGTCCGGCCGGGCTCGTCCGGTGCGCGGCGGGGCTCCTCGTCGCCGCCCTCGCGCTGTCGGCCCCGGGCGGAGCCCGCGCTGCGGCGACCGGGACGCCGGCCGCCGCGTGGGACGACTTCCGGGAAGGCGAGAAGCGATCGCGATCCGGCGACCTGACGGGGGCGCTCGAGTCGTTCCGCACGGCCCGCGCGTCGCTCGAGACGAGCCTTCCGGTCGACCGCTCGCTGGCCGACGCCCTCGCGCTGGATCTCTACAACCTCGCGTCGTCGTTTTCGACGGCGAAGGATGCCGCCTCGAGCCTCGCGTGCTTCGAGCAGCTCTTCCTGATGCGCAAGGGGGTCGGGCCCCTGAGGGACGCCGCGTTCGAGACGACGGTCCGGGCCGGGGCGGAGTCGATCGCAGACTGGGCCGTCTCGACCGGAAACGCCGGCCTCGCGCTTCCCGTCTATCGCGCGCGCGTCGAGGCCGAGCCGGCCAGCGTCCCCGCGAGGCTCAAGCTGGCGTCGGCCCTCCTGCAGCTCGGCCGGTTCGATGCTGTGCGGGAGGCGGTCCAGGACATCCGGAAGCTGAGCCCGCGCTCCGTCGAGACGTGGGATCTCGCGGCGCGCGTCGATCTCGCGGAGTCGGATCGAATGATGGACCGGGGGTCGCAGCGCGAGGCCAGGCTGCGGCTCGAGTGGGCTCTCGGCGACCTCGACGAAGCCTTCAAGCTGGACCCGAATCGCCCGCAGCGATTGAGGGATTACGCTTCGACAGCGGGGGCCCTGGCGGATCTCCTCGAGGAGGAGGGGGACTTCACGGGATCGGACGCGGCGCGGGCCCGCTCGATCGGAGCCGCAGACGAGGCGCTCAAGCTCGGCGGCGCCGCAGGCGCGCTGCGGCTCGAGCGGGCGCTGCGGCTCGCCGCGTGGGACCGACCGGCCGACGCCCTCGACGAATTCGCGCGCGCCGCGGAGGCCCTCGCCCGCGAGGGGGCGGGTGAGCCGGCCGGGGCGGCCCGGGGCGGGGTCGCGCGCACTCTCGTGCGGATGGCCCTCGATGCGATGAACGAGGAGAGATGGGGTGACGCGGAGGCCGCTCTCAGCCGCGCGCGGAAGGACGATCCGCGGAGCGCGCCCGACGTCGAGGCGGCATCCCGGGCGCTCGCGGAGCGACGGGCGCGTGTCGAGGCGATCGTCGCCGCGGCGGAGAAGGCCGGCGCGGCCGAGCCCGGCCGGGGGGACGCGCACCTCGCTCTCGCCGATCTCTATTTCGATCGTGGCCGGTACGACGATGCCGAGGCCGAGATCTTCAAGGCCTCGCGATCCGACACGGCCCGGCCGAAGGACGCCGCGCTGACGCTGCGGCGTCACTGGCTTCGCCCGGGGCTTCCCGAGCCCGCGCGTCGCCTCGAGATCGAGGTGGCGGGGGGGCGGGTCCCTCTCGTCTTCGCGACGGAGGAGGGGCTCGCGGACGTCCGCAAGCTCTTTCCGGAGGCCTGGAGGAGGGTTGCCGCCGTGCTCGGAACTCTCCCTGGCGGGGAACCGCCCGTGCTGAAGGTCTACGGCAACCGGCGCGCGTTCCGCGCGGCAGGCTTCCCTCGGACGCCGGCGTGGTCGGCCGTGGCGTGGCACCGCGGGGTCATCGGCGTGTACGCCGAGCCGGGCCGCGACGCCGGCGCGTGGGCGCGCGTGCTGGGCCGGGGGATCGCGCTCTGGGCGGTGGACCGCCTCAGCCGCGGGCGCGCGCCGATCTGGCTCGCCGAGGGCGTGGCCTCGGCCTCGGTGGCGGGTGACCGCGACCTGGGAGCGGCGGCAGCGCCGCCGGTGACCGCCGCGTCGTGGATCGCCGTGCGCGATCTCGACGCCGCGATCCGGGATGGATGGAACGACACCGAGCGGTGCCCGCCGTTGCAGGACGAATCGGGGGCCCTGGCGGACGCCCTCGCGGCGCCGGACCGCGGCGCGGACTCCCTCCGGCGCTTCGTCGACGCGATGGCCGCCGGTCGCGGGGTCGGCCCGGAGAAGGCCCTCTCCCAGGCGCTGCGCCTGGATTTCGCCGGCCTCGATCGCCTCGGCCGCGGAGTCCTGGCGGCTCGCCCGCCGAAGTGAGCGGGGACTTCAGGCGCCGAATCGCTCGAGGCGCCGGCAGGCCTCCTCGAGCTCCGGCATCTGCTTGGCAAAACAGAGCCTGACCTGCTGGCGGCCCTGCTCGGGGTCGGCGTAGAACGAGCTCCCCGGGACGGTGGCCACCCCGGCCCGCGCGAGGAGTGCAGCCGCGGCCTCCCGGTCGTCGCGGAAGCCGTGGGCCGAGACGTCCGCGAGAAAGTAGTAGGCGCCCTGGGGGACGTACGGCTTCAAGCCCGCGGCGCTGCACGCGCCCACGAGCATCTGCCGCTTGCGCGTGTACGACGATCGCATCTCCTCGAAGTAGGAGGCGGGGAGGTCGAACGCGGCGGCGACGCCGTGCTGCAGGGGCGTGGGAGCGCAGATGTAGAGCAGATCGTTCAGCACGCCCATCCTCGACGCGATGTCCGCCGGGGCGATGGCGTACCCGAGCCGCCACCCCGTCATGCTGTAGGTCTTCGAGAATCCCGAAAGCGTGATCGTGTGGTCGGCCATCCCCGGGAGCGAGGCGAGGCTGACGTGGACCCGGTCGTCGAAGAGGATGTACTCGTAGATCTCGTCGGTGAGCGCGATCGCCCCGTGCGATCGGCACAGCTCTCCAATCGCCGACAGCTCCCCGGCGCTGAAGACCTTGCCGCACGGATTGCAGGGGGTGTTGACGATGACCATCCGCGTCCGGGGCGTGAAGGCCGCCTGGAGCGCGGAGGGATCGAAATCCCACTGCGGCGCGGTCAGGGGCACGAAGACGGCCTTCGCGCCGCACATCTTGAGGATGTTCACGTGGTACGAGTAGAACGGCGAGAAGACGACGACCTCGTCGCCGGGCTCGAGGAGCGCCAGGCACGCCACCGCAAATCCGCCCGTCGATCCAACCGTGACGACCACCTGCGTGTCTGGATCGCATGGGACGCGGTTGTAGTCTGCCTCCTTTGCCGCGATGCGGCGCCGGAGGAGGTCGATTCCCTCGAACTTGGAGTAGGTGCTCCGGTCGTTCTCGATCGCGTGGATGGCGGCGGACTTGATGATCCTATCGGTGGGCTGGTCGCAGACCCCCTGGCCGAGGTTGATTCCCGAGACGCGCTCGCACTCGCGCGTCATGCGTCGGATGTCGGACTGCACCATGCCTTCCGTGCGGCGGGCGAAGCGTCGGCTCATGGTGGGCCATTCTAACCGAACGGCCGCGCGGGCGCCGCGCCGTTCGTTGACACTCGTCGGGGCGCCGGTATAATGCGCGCTTCTGTCATCCTGAAGCGCTTCTTCGAGCGTTGGCGTCCCGTGCCCGCAGAAGCGCATTCCGCACGGGCGAGCTGAGGAGTCCTGCGATGAAACCCACTTCGAGCGTGATGCGCGTGGCGTTCGTGGCCGGGCTGGCCGCCGTCACGGCGACTCCCGCCGGAATCCGGGACAAGGCGTACGAGGTCGGAGTGTACGGCGGCGTCGAGAACGGCGATCACCGCACGAGCGTCAAGTCCGGCGGGTCGTTCGGCATCCGCGCCGGGTACCTCTTCACGAAAAAAATCATGGCGGAGCTGACGGTGGACGGCTTCCCGGCGTCGCGCGACATCACGGAGCGCGTCGGAGACCCCTCGCTGCCCGTCCTGCAGGTGCCCGTTCAGACGAAGCCGAGCGCGACGTTCGTCTCGTACATGCTCGGGCTCACTGCGAATTTCCTCACCGAGCGCGACACCAAGACCAACCCCTATTTCAACGTCAGCCTCGGGTTCGTGAACGAGAGCCGGGGGAGCAGCGACTTCTCCGTCCGGACCAACCCCAACGATCCGAACTCCGTCGTCGCCGGGACGATTCTCGCCCGGAAGGACACGGGCACCGGGCTGTCGGTCTCGGCCGGGGCGCGCACGTTCCTGAGGAACAACTTCGGAATCCGCTACGAGATCCGGTACATCCATCACGACACCTTCACGATCAACCAGGACGGCTTCCAGTTCTCCGCAGGCGCCACCTTCGTGCTCGGTGGCAAGAAGTAGTTTCGTCGCGGCGGCAATCCTGGCCGCATGCGCCGCGACGGGTGCGACCCCTGCCGGGGATCTCTGCGAGGGATGCTGGGAGGCGGGCGGGCGTGGGACGTACCTCCTCACCAGCGGCGACACCGGAAGCGACCCGGCCCCGGCCTTCGGCGTCGAAGGGGCCTTCCGGTTCAAGCCGTTCTGGAGCGTCCGGTTCGCGCTCGACCGTGCGCAGACCCGCGTCCCCGACGGCGCGGACGAGACCCTGCATTTCCTCACCATCGCGTTCGAGTACACGCTCCGCGCCGAGCGTGAGCAGCGCACCCGCCCCGTCATCCTCTTCGTGGCGGGGTTCGGGTTCGACCACGTCTCGGCGGACACCGCTTCCGCCGGCCCCGTCGTCGGCCGGTCCGAGCCGGGAGGGGACCATGGCCTGACTTACGGGCTCGGCGCCGGAGCCCTGACCACGCTCACCGACCGCCTCTACCTCAGGTACGAAGGTCGGTGCGTGAGGTGGTCCTCGTTCGGAGCGGTATCGAAGGCCAACGAAATCCTGGTCGCCCTCGATTTCAAGTTCGGCCAATAGTCCGTCTTCGAGGCGAGTTCCCCCGAAGGCCGGCAGCACCCCCCGCTCCGCGGGCCCCGGAAGCGGTTGACAGTCCGGGAGTTGCCGACGTATATAACCTTTCACCGGAACGCGTTGCGCTCGGGGAAGTCACACCTAGACTTGTCTTCCGGCGGAGGGGGGGAGCGCATTCCCCCGGCATCGGGCGCGCGTGTGGAGGTGCGGTGAATTCGACGGGGTTGCGCGGGGAAGCATGGCACTGACACGCCCATTCGCCCGGCGCCAGCCGATGCTTCTTCTGGCCTCGGACATGGTGACCGTCGTCATCGCCATGATGACGGCGAACTACCTGCGATTCGACGCGCTCGCGCCGAGCGATTTCGCCCAGGCCTCGAACTGGCTGCTCATCGATCTCGTCATCACGCCGATCACTTTCTACTTCCTCGGGCTCTACCGGGGCATCTGGCGGTACGCGAGCATCGCCGACGTTCTTCTCATCTCGCGCGCCGTGGCGTTCCGCACGCTGCTGCTTCTCGGGATCTTCATCTTCCTCGGCTACGACCGCGGCGTGTCGCGATCCGTCGTCCTGATCGACGCGATGCTCGTTCTCGGGCTGGTCGGCGGATCGCGCCTCCTGACGCGCATGCAGCGGGAGCTCGTCCAGTCGAAGACTCTCAAGAAGAAACGGCCGGTTCTCATCATCGGAGCGGGCGACGCCGGGGAGATCATCTTCCGCGAGATGAAGAACAACGAGCGGCTCGACTACAACCCGGTCGGTTTCATCGACGACGATCCCACGAAATGGGGCGTCCGGATCCACGGGATCCCGGTGCTCGGAGGCCGGGAGGAGATCCCGCGCATCGCGGCCGAGCGGCAGGTGCGCGAGGCGGTCATCGCGATACCGTCCGCCACGGGGCGCGAGCTCTCCGAGGTGTACGCGTACTGTCAGCGCGCGGGCATCCGGACCCGGACGGTTCCCCCGGTGAGCCAGCTCATCGACGGCCAGGTCCACCTGAGCCAGGTCCGCGACGTCGAGCTCGAGGACCTGCTCGGTAGAAAGGCCGTGAAGGTCGATCTGGCGGCGATCGCGGCGAGCCTCCGGGGCAAGCGCGTGCTGATCACGGGGGGCGGGGGCTCGATCGGGCGCGAGCTGGCGAGACAGGTGGCCGAGTTCGAGCCCGAGCGCCTCGTGCTTCTCGACAGGAACGAGAACAGCGTCTACTTCGTCGAGCTGGAGCTGCGAAAACGGTTTCCCTCCCTCGCTCTCGAGGTCGTCATCGCGGACATCCTCGACAGGCCGAGGCTCCAGGAGGTCTTCTCGGCCTTCCGTCCCCACACCGTCTTCCACGCGGCGGCGTACAAGCACGTGCCGATGATGGAGCTCAACTCGACCGAGGCCTTCAAGAACAACGTCGTCGGCACCCGGCAGGTGGCCGAGCACGCGCGCGACTCGGGGTGCGAGCGGTTCGTCCTGATCTCGACCGACAAGGCGGTCAACCCGCTGAGCGTGATGGGGGCGACGAAGAGACTGGCCGAGCTCATCGTTCAGGGGCTCACGTCGCCGCAGACGCGCTGCGTCTCCGTCCGATTCGGCAACGTCCTGGGGAGCGACGGCTCCGTCGTCCCGCTCTTCAAGAAGCAGATCGCCGAGGGGGGCCCCGTCACGGTCACGCACCCGGACGTGACGCGCTACTTCATGACCATCCCCGAGGCCGTCCAGCTCGTCCTCCAGGCCGGATCCATGGGGCTCGGGGGAGAGGTGTACATGCTGGACATGGGAGATCCGATCCGCATCGTGGATCTGGCGCGCAACCTGATCGAGTTGACCGGGTTCACCCCCGAGGTCGACATCCAGATCGCGTTCACCGGGCTGAGGCCCGGTGAGAAGCTCCACGAGGAGCTTCACCTTTCACGGGAAGATGTCGAGCCCACGGCTCACGAGAAGGTGCGCCGGTTCCACGATCCGGGGGAGCCTCCCTCGCACGTCCTCGTCCGCCTCGATGCGCTCCTGGCCAGTTTCGGGCCGGCCGGCCGGCCTCCGTCCGACGCGGCCGTCCGGCAGATTCTCTGCGATCTCGTCCCCGAGTTCGCCGCGTCCCGGCCCGCGAGCCAGGAGACGAGCCACCCCACCGCCTCGCGATCGACCCCAGCGCACGCCTGACACCTCAGGCAAGTGTTCGTTCGGACCGCGAGGGTCCGGCCCCCGGCTGGCGATGTTCGGAAAGGTTCATTTTGGCTTGACTCCAATCAGGGGTAGCTGTATATGATGTCATCCATCCAGTTTCATCTACACGGTGGCCGTCGCCCGGGGCGCTCGGGTCGGTCGGAGTGCCCCCTCGTCGCCGCGCCGGACGCGGAGATTCTTCGCGACGGGGCGTCGCGATGAGGCGGCTCCGCGCGGAGAGCCGCGGTGGTGGATGGCGTGGTCGTTCGGAGGCGGGTGATGACGAAGCTCAACACGGAAACGCGCCGGATTCTCATCCCCTGCCTGCTCCTCGCGGCGGCGTACGCCCTTGCGGACTCCGCCGGCGCCGGAGCTGCCAAGGAGGCGAAGATGGCCGCGAGCGCTCCCGCATCCGTCGCGGTCGATCCGAACGGCCCCACCTACGTGATCGGGATCGAGGACGTCATCCAGATCACCGTGTGGAAGAACTCGGATCTCAGCGTCATCGTCCCGGTGAGGCCCGACGGAAGGATCTCAGTTCCCCTGATCGACGACGTCACCGCCGCCGGACTCCACCCCCTCGAGCTCAAGGACGAGCTGACCCGGCGCTGGAAGGCGTTCCTCAGCGCGCCCGAGGTGTCGGTCATCGTCAAGGAAGTGAACAGCTTCAAGGTGTACATGGTCGGACAGGTCTCGAAGCAGGGTGAGCTGCAGCTCAAGGGCCCGACCCGGCTCCTCCAGGCGATCTCGCTCGCCGGGGGCCTGACGAGTTTCGCCGATCGCTCGAAGATCGTTCTCCTGCGGGAGTCGGGCGGCCACGAGATCCGGAAGGAGATCAACTACAAGCGCGTCATCTCGGGAAAGGACGCCGACGACAACGTCCTGCTCGAGCGCGGCGATACGGTGTACGTGCCGTGAGCCGCCGCCCACGACGCGAGCGGGAGACGGGGCGCGTGCCGCGCAACGCGGCGGTGGCGTGCGCCCTCGTGCTCACCGGCGTGGGCACCGCCTCGGCGCAATGGGATCTCGCGACCGACGTCGGCGTCCGGGAGACGTGGGCGGAGAACACGACCTTCACGTCGCGTCCGGGAAATGGCGACGCGGTCTCCACCGTGCGACTGGGCACGCGCCTCGTGCGCACCGGCGAACGGTTTCACTTCAGCGCCCAGTACTCGCCGGCCGGTCTCTTCTACCGCGACACGAGCCGGTTACTTCTACACGACCAACCAGGGGGTGGCCGCGGAGACCGTGCAATCGCCCCTCGTTCTGACGCAGTTCACCGATCGGCGCCAGGAATTCGCGTCGATCGGCTATCGCAGGACGCTCACCGAACGGCTCTCCTTCGGCGTCGATCTCCGGAATAGCTTCCAGACCTTCAGCGACTTCCACTTCGTCGACTACTCCGCATACGGAGTCTCCGCTCACGTGAACCGGAAGATGAGCCCGGCGTGGTCGGTGGACGTCGGGGCGGGGCGGACATGGAATCGCTTCACCACCCCCGCCGATCCGAACGTCCCGCTCTCGCGAACGACCTACGGCGGCGCCGCGGTAGAGAGCCTCTTCTCCGGCGTGAATCGGCGCATCGGCGATCGGCTGACCGTCACCGGGCGGCTCGGGTACAACCTGGTCACGCCGGGGAACTCCACGCAGCCGAACCGGCGCGCCCTGTTCGCCCAGGGAACGATGACGTGGTCGGGTCCGCGGCTGAGCAGCTCCGCGGGGCTCACGCGCGACATCAACACGGGGAGCGGCCCGGTCGATCTCAGCGAATCGCAGACCATCTACGGTTCCGCGACGCTTTCGTTCACGCCCGACTTTTCCGCGATGCTTCTCGTGAACCGCTCCTATTCTCGTCGCGTTGGAAACGGCACCTCGGAGGCGACCCGCGCCTTCAACGGGACCGCGTCGCTGAGGCGTCGCCTCACGCCGAAGCTCGAGGCGTCCGCCGGCTTCTCGCGCTACATCCAGAACTCGCAGAACCTCGCGCTTCCCGATCTCGCCCACAACGCCTACTTCGTCGGCCTCGCGGCCGCGTTCGACTAGGGGGCCGGACGTGCAGGATCAGATCACGCTCGGCGCGTTCGTCGACAGCATGCGGCGGCGGTGGTGGCTGCCGATCGTGTGCGCCGGCCTGGCGCTCGTCGGTTCGATGGCCGTCACGCGGAGACTCCCGAAGCTCTACCGGGCGAGCACGCTCATCCTCGTCGAGCCGCAGAAGATCCCCGCCGCGTACGTCCGGCCCACCGTGACGACCAGCATCGAGGACAGGATTCGCTCGCTCCAGCAGCAGATCACGAGCCGCACGCGCATCGAGCGCGTCATCAGCGACCTCCACCTCTTCCCCGATCTCGTCGCGACCGTCCCGATGGAAAACCTCGTGGCGAGCGTCGCCTCGCACGTGCAGCTCGAGGTGCGCGGCACGAACAGCTTCCGCATCGCGTACGAGGGAACGGATCCGAACGAGGTGGCCGAGGTCGCCAACAAGATCGCCGATCTCTTCATCACGGAGAACTCCGCCGCCCGGGAGCGCGAGGCGAGCAGCACCAGCGAGTTCCTCGAGAAAGAGCTCGAGGACGTGAAGACGAAGCTCGACGAGGAGGAGGCGACGATCGCCGGGTTCAAGCGCGAGCACATGGGGGAGCTTCCCGAGCAGCGCGAGGCGAACATGCGCCAGTTCGAGTCGCTGCAGGCGCGCCTCAAGGGCAACGCCGAGTCGATCACGCGGGCGAAGGACCGGCGGCTGACTCTGGAGAGCCAGCTCGCCGAGCTGCCCGCGGGAATCGGCGACATGAACCAGGCGGCTCTTCTCCTGGACCAGGCGCGCACGAAGCTCCAGCAGCTCCTGATGCAGTACACCGAAGCGCACCCCGAGGTCGTCCTCCAGCGCCGCGAGATCGCCCGCCTCGAGCAGGCGATGGCCGCGGCCCCGGCGCCCGAGTCGGGAGGGCCCGCTCCGACCGGCGCGTCGGTCCTCGCGAACCGGCTCAAGGCGGACATCGAGTCCGTGGAGAGCGAGATCGCCGGGCTCGGCCGCGAGCAGGAGCAGATCCGAATCGACATGGCGAAGTACCAGATCCGCGTCGACAACGCGCCGAAGAACGAGGCTGCGCTCAACGCCCTTTCGCGCGATTGCGACAACATGCGGATGAACTACCAGTCGCTCCTGAACAAGCGCGTCGAGGCGAAGCTCGCCGAGAATCTCGAGCGCGAGAGGCAGGGCGAGCAGTTCAACGTCGTCGACACCGCCGTTCCTCCAGCCTCTCCCTTCAAGCCCAACCTGCCCCAGATCATCGCGCTGGGCACCGTCACCGGGCTGATGGCCGGCTGCGCCCTTGCCTTCGCGCTCGATCTCGCGCGACCGAGATTCCGCACCGAGGAGGATCTGGTGCGGGCGTTCGGCGTCCCCGTTCTCGCCGTCGTGCCTCTCGTGTCGACCGAGGATCTCCGGCGGCGCGCGCGGACGAGGCGCCGCGTCGTGTTGGGATCGTGGGTCGCCGCGTTCGCCATCGCCGTGGTCGTGGTCGCCATTCTCGTCCTGAGGCAGGGATGAGCATGTCCGCCCCGGCTGCGCTCGCGTGGGCCGACGAGGAGATGCTCGTCGCGCGGCACGGCGCCGGGCTCGCGGGGGAGCAGTTCCGCCGGATGCGCATCCGGCTCGAAGGGGTGAACGAGACGCTGGGCGGGACGATGAAAGTCGTCCTCGTCACGAGCCCGCTGATGGGGGACGGGAAGACGGCCACGGCGGCGAACCTCGCGTTCGGCCTCGCCGGCGAGTCGGGAAGGAAGGTTCTCCTGATCGACGTCGACATGAGGAAGCCGCGGCTGCACGAGTTCTTTCGCGGGACGGCGCGCGCCGGACTGGGGGACGTGCTCGTGGGCGGCATGGCGCTCGGGGACGCGGTGGCGCCGATCGACGGGATGAGCCTCGATCTCCTCGCGCTCCCCAGGGGCGCCGATCGCCGGGTCGATCCCCTGCCGATCGAAAGGCTTCGCGCTCTCCTCGTCGAGGCCAGGAAGAGATACGACTACATCATCTGCGACGGACCTCCCGTGCTGCCGATCGCCGACACCGCGGCCGCCGCGCGGCTGTCGGACGGGATCGTCCTCGTCGTCCGGGCCGCGATCACGCCCCGTGATGCGGTCGCGCGCGCGCTGGGACTGGTCGACAGGAACCGCCTCGTGGGGTTTGTCCTCAACGCGGTGCCCGAGCGAACTCTCGATCGCTACTACTACACGTACGACGCGACGGAATCCGAGGGCGGAGGCGCCAGGAATGGTCACGGCAAAAACAAGAGGGCCCGGGGGGGTCCTTCGGATTGAAGGAGGAGTGAGCGGACATGGTCATGTCGGATTCCGAACGGGATGAGATCCTGACGAGCAAGGAGGCGCAGCGCCTCCTCAAGATCGGCCGCACGAAGCTGTGGGCCCTGACGAAAGACGGGAGCCTCCCGGCCTACCGGATAGGTGACGGGAAGACTTCGGCGCTGCGGTACAAGAAGACAGAACTGATTCAGTGGCTGGACGCGAACCGGATCGCCGCGCGCCGGGACTAGTCACCGGCCGCCTGGCCTTCGCGTTGATGGCCGCCGGGACTCTGATCGGGGCGACCCTCGTCTACGCGATCTTCGTCGAGCCGCAGAACGTCTCGCTGGATCGCGTCGACGTCGACGTGCCGGGGCTTCCGGACGCGCTCGACGGCCTCAAGGTCCTGCAGCTCTCCGACATGGAGAGCAGCGGGCGCGGGCGCCGGGAAGACCTGGTCGCTTCGCTCGCCGCCGCCGCGCACGCCGACGTCGTCGTCGTGACGGGGGACCTGGTCGCGAAGATGCTCCGGGGCGAGTCCAGGACGAGCGCCACGCGGGAGGCCGCGCGGCTCCTGGGGGAGATCCCCTCGGCGGGGGGGACGTGGTTCGTCGAAGGGCACGGCGAGCAGCTCCCCCCGCTGGAGCGCCGGGAGATCCTCGAAGCGCTCGACGCGCACGGCGTTCACTTCCTTCAGGACGACGTGGCCGCGCTGCCGATCCACGGCGGGGTGCTCGCCATCGCCGGCATCGGGCTTCACCCCGCGGGCAGGGAGGCGATCTTCGTGCAGGAGCCCGACGGGACGATATTCGACGGCGGACGCGGGAACGCCGAGAGCTACCTGAATCTCACGGGAGCCGGGGAGATCGCGGCGGGGGAGTTCGAGTACTCGGGAGAATTCCGGTTCAGCCGCGAGGAGGGAGGCCTCGGCGTGACGTTCTGCAGCCGCATGCCGTCGCGCGCGGATCGCTTCTATCGCCTCCGGCGCACGGAGCTCGGTGGCGTCATGAAGATGTCGCCTCACGGAACCGTCTTCTCGCGCGGGCGGACCGCGAGCTCGATCTCGCCGAGCCCCGGGTTCTGGCACCGGTTCCGTGTTCGCGTCGAGCGGGACGCGGAGGCCGTCCACATCCGGGCGCGCGTCTGGCTCGCGGACGACGCGGAGCCGACCCGATGGGGCGTCGACTGTTTCGACGCGACCCCCACGCGGCTGCAAGGGGGAACGGTGGGCGTCTGGACGACCGGACCGGGGGTGAAGGAGTTCAGAGGCCTCCGGGTCGTCGGGCTCGACGGCTCGATCCGGATGATGGACGGGCGGCCGGCGGGCGGAGGTGCGTGGCGTCCCCCCGACGCGCCGGATTACCTTCTCTCCATGATCGAGAAGATCCCCGACGGCGCCTTCCCCGTGGCTCTCGCGCACTCGCCCGACGTCTTTCCGTACACCGCCGCGCTCGGATGGCCGCTCCTCCTGGCCGGCCACACCCAGGGCGGCCAGGTGCGGCTGCCGTTCGTGGGGGCCCTGGCGACCGACACGGTCCTCGGGCGCCGGTTCTCCGCGGGGCTCTACCAGCGCGCGTCGAGCCAGCTCTACATCACCCGGGGCATCGGGACGAGCCGCGTCCCGATCCGCTTCATGTCCCCGCCGCAGCTCTCGCTGATCACGCTCCACCCCGCGATCCCCACCCCCAAGGCGGCCGGGCCGCGCCCGGGGGCAGGAGCGTGAAGCGCCTCGTCGTCGCCACCGTCTTCGGCACGCGTCCGGAGGCGATCAAGCTCGCCCCGCTCCTGCTCGAGATGCGGCGCCGCCGGGCCGCGTTCCGCTCGCAGGTGATCGTGACCGCGCAGCACCGCGACATGCTCGATCAGGTGCTGAGGACGTTCGGCATCCGGCCGGGGCACGATCTCGATCTGATGCGGCCGGGGCAGTCCCCGAGCCAGGTCGGGGCCCGCATCCTGCTCGAGCTCGAGCCGGTCCTCGCGAAGCTGCGCCCCGACGTCGTCGTGGTCCAGGGCGACACGATGACGACGTTCGCCGCGGCGCTGGCCGCGTTCAACCTCAAGATCCCCGTGGCCCACGTCGAGGCGGGGCTGCGCACGCTGGATCGGTACAACCCGTTTCCCGAGGAGATGTGCCGCCGGCTCACGACGTCCCTCGCCGACATCCACTTCGCGCCGACGTCATGGGCGCGCGCGCACCTGCGCCGGGAAGGGGTTCGCGCGCGCTCGATCGTCGTCACGGGGAACACGGTCATCGACGCGCTCTTCCAGGTCCTTCGACAGCCCGTGCCGGCCGCGACGCGGGCGATCCTCTCGAAAGTGCCGGGCCGCCTCCTGCTCGTGACGACCCATCGGCGGGAGAACTTCAACGCGCCGCTTCGAAACATCTGCGCCGCGCTCCTCACCGTCGTCCGGGAGGTGCCCGACGTCACGATCGTCGTGCCGGTGCACAGGAACCCCCACGTCGACGGTCCCGTCCGGGGATTCCTCGAGGGGAAGGAGCGCATTCATCTCGTTCCACCCCTCGATTACGCGCCGTTCGTCCACCTGATGCGGAGCGCCCACCTGATTCTCACCGACTCCGGCGGCGTGCAGGAGGAGGCGCCGAGCGTGGGCGTGCCGGTCCTGGTGGCGCGGACGACGACGGAGCGCCCGGAGGGGGTCGAGGCGGGCGTCGCGCGGCTCGTGGGGACGGAGCGAGGCGAGATCGAGCGCGCCGCCATCGGGCTGCTCTCGAGCGACGCGCGCCATCGGCGCATGTCGCGACGGACGAACCCGTACGGCGACGGCCGCGCGTCCGCGAGGATCCTCGACGCGCTGCTGCGGCGGTACGGGCCGTGACGGAGTACATCTACTGGGTGCTGGAGTCGGCTCTGCTCGTGCTGAGCCTCGGGAGCCGCCGCTGGGCGGTCATGGTTCTCGCCTTCTCGCTTCCGTTCTCCCGCCGGCTCCCGTCGTTCCCGTTTCCGCTCCTGAACTACCAGAATCTCATCTTCCTCTTCGCGATCATCGCCTACATCGCGCACCCGCGCGAGAAAGACTCCGCGGGCGGGAAGGTGCGCTTCGCGGTGCCGCTCACCATGCTCGCGCTGTTCTTCACGGCGTCCTTCATCAACACGCTGACGACCTTCCAGGTGCCGAGGCTCTTCGGCCGGCTCTGGGACCCCTACAACAACGTGATGAACTACAAGGCGCTCATGACCTGCCTCGCGATCTATTTCCTGGGGAGCATGGCCGTGAAAAGCCGCGACGATCTGATCGCCGTTCTGACGGCGGGGATGGCGGGGATTTTCGTCGAGTCCGGGTACACCGCGTTCGAATACGTCGTGTGGCGCCCGGGGCGCGTGACGGGCCATCTGGGCGAGCCGAACAGCATGGGGTCGTTCCTCGCGTGCGGCTTCGTCCTGGCCTTCGCGATCGTCCTCATCATGCCCTGGCGCTCGCTCCTCTGGCGGATCTCGCTGGCCACCTGCATCGTCGCCCCCATCGGCCTCGTCGGCACGCTCTCGCGCGGCTCTTACGTCTCGGCCGCGCTCGGCGCGGCCCTCCTCGCGACGCTCATCAACCGCAAGGTCCTCGTCGCGGGAGTCGTCGTGCTCGCGCTCAGCCCGCTCTGGGCCCCGCAGGCGGTGCGCGACCGCTTCATGATGACGTTTCACGCCGAGGACCAGGAGAACTGGAGGTTCAAGGACGGCCGCGGCGCGGAAGGGTCCGCGGTCCTGGCGATGATCGACGAGCGGCTCGATGAGCAGGCCGCGGAAGGGGAGATCGACGCCAACGAGACGCGGCTCGACTCGTCCATCGCGACGCGCCTCGTGGTCTGGGAGGCGGCGATCCGGATGATGGGCGATTACCCGCTGGGGCTCGGCTTCGGCGTCTTCCCGTGGTACCTGCAGTACTACTCGTCGGTCGTGAGGTGGAAGGCGACGCACAACATCTACCTGCGCGTCGGGACGGAGGCCGGGATCCCGGCGCTCATCCTCTTCCTGGGCCTTCTCGCGGCGTTTCTCTGGAGCCTGATCCGGATCGGGCGCGGGAGCGCCGACCCGCTCGCGCGCGCGTTCGGCTACGGCATGATGGCGTATCTGCTGACGCTGATGTTCAACGCGATGACGATCGACCTCTTCTTCCAGATCGACGTGAACGGCCAGTTCTGGATCCTGCTGGGCGCGGTCCTCCAGGCCCCGCTGGTCCTTGCCGGCGCGCCTGAGGCGCCTGCGGCCGCCCCGGAGGTCGCCGGGCCCCCCGGACCTCGACCGCTCTACGAGCTCGTCCGGTGAGCCCCGGTCGGGTGCTCCACGTCATCGCCCAGCTCGGCGCGGGCGGCACCGAGCGCCAGCTTCTCGCGCTGATCCGCGGGCTCGACCGCTCGCGGTTCGAGCCGGAGGTCGTCACCTTCACCCCGGGTGGGGCGCTCGAGGGCGCCTTCCGCGAGGCGTGCCCGCTCCACGTCCTCGAGAAGACGGCGGAGACCGAGGCCCGGGTCCTCCTCTCGCTCGCGGATCTCCTGAGACGCCGGCGCCCCGCCATCGTGCACGCGTCGCTCTTCTCCGCGAACTGGCGGGGTGCGCTCGCGACCCGCGTCGGCGCTCCTCTCGATCGGCCGCGCTTCATCGCCTCGATCCGGAACATGGGGGACTGGATGGGGACGGGGCGGCGTTTCGTCGAGGGATGGGTGCTGAGGCGCGCCGACGCCGTCATCGTGAACTCGGGGGCCGTCGCGGCGGACGCCGTCGCGCGCGCCGGGGCCCGGCGCGGGAACCTGCACGTGATCCCGAACGGCGTCGACCTCGAGGTCTTCCGGCCGAAGCGCGACGGCGAGGCGGACCTTCGCGAGGCGTGGGGGTTCGGACGCGCCGAACCCGTCGTCGGGGCGGTGATGAGCCTGACCCGTAAGAAGAACCCGGCGATCCTCGTGGACGCCGCGCGCCGTGTCGCCCTCGAGCGTCCGGAGACGCGATTCGTCCTCGTCGGGGAGGGCCCCCTCCGGGGCGAGATCGAGGCGGCCATCGCGGCTGCGGGACTCCGCGACTCCTTCCGGCTCGCGGGGCTGAGGCGTGACATTCCCGACGTGCTCCGATCCATCGATCTCCTCGCGCTCCCTTCCGATCGCGAGGGGATGCCCAACGTGGTCCTCGAGGCGATGGCCTCAGGCCTCCCGGTCGTGGCCACCGCGGTCGGCGGCACTCCCGAGGTCGTGCGGGACGGCGTGACGGGTCGCCTCGTTCCCCCGCGGGACGCCGCCGGGATGGCCGCCGCGATCCTCGACATCCTCGGATCGCCGGCGGGTGGGAGGACGATGGGGGAGGAGGGTCTGGCGCTCGCGCGCCGTGAGTACGGCCTTTCGCGGATGATCGAGCGGACGAGCGCGCTCTACCATTCCCTCGCGCCGGCCGCCGTGGCGGACGGGGCCCTCGTGCGATGACCGGCGACCGCGCGGAGGAGCCTTTCGTCAGCGTCGTGCTGCCCGTGCGCAACGAGGCCAGAGACATCTCCCGCTGCCTCGACGCGATCCTGGGCCAGGACTATCCGCGGGACCGGATGGAGATTCTCGTCGTCGACGGGATGTCCGCCGACACGACGCGCGATGTGGTGGCCGCCTACGCGCGGAGAGATCCGCGCGTGCGCCTCGTCGAGAATCCCGGGCGGATCGTTCCGACCGGGCTGAACGCCGCGATCCGCGCGCTGCGGGGCGAGATCCTCGTGAGGGTCGACGGCCACACGCTCATCGCCCCCGACTACGTCCGAAGAGGCGTCGAGGCCATCCGGCGAACGGGGGCGGACGTCGTCGGCGGGGCGATGGAGGCGTCAGGGGCGACGCCGTTCGGCCGGGCGGTCGCCGCCGCGACGGGCACGCCGATGGGCGTCGGGGGCTCGGCGTTCCACTACGCGACCGCCGAGCAGGACGCCGAGAGCGTCTACATGGGGACCTTCCGCCGGGATGTCTTCACGCGCTTCGGCACCTTCGACGAGCGGTGCGTTCGCAACCAGGACGACGAGTTCAACTACCGCGTGCGGGAGGGAGGGGGTCGCGTCCGCCTCGTCCCGTCGATGCGATCGACGTACTTCCCCCGCGAGACCCCGCGCGCGCTCTTCCGTCAGTACTATCAGTACGGCTACTTCAAGGTCCTCGTCGCGGGCCTCCATCCCCGCATGATGCGGCCGCGCCACTTCGCCCCCTCCGCCTTCGTGGCCGTCCTCGCCGCGCTCGCCGTGGCCGCCGCGCTGAGCGCGGCGGGGAAGCTGGCTCTCGCCGCCGTCCTCGCCGCGCACATCGCCGCCACGCTCGCGCTCACCCGGCCTCGATGCCGCGGCGCCGCGCGGGCCTGGCTCCTGACGCCCGCGGCGACGCTCCTCATCCATGCGGCGTACGGGCTCGGGTTTCTGGCCGGCTGCCTCGGCGCGCTCACGGGGCGAGCCCCCGGATCCTCGCGGGGCCTCCTGGGGCGGGCGCCGTGACGGTCGGCGTCGCCTACATCGTCGGCTCGTTCAAGAGCGGCGGGACCGAGACGCAGCTCGTCGAGATCCTGAGGAGGCTCGACCGCCGCCGCTTCACGCCCTACGTTCTGTGCCTCGAGCGCAGAGGCGGCCTGCTGCCCGAGGTGGAGAAGCTCGGCGTCGAAGTGCGCGAGATGGGCTTCACGCGCCTCGCCTCGCTGCGCGCCTGGCGGAGCCTTCGCGCCCAGGCGGCATGGATGAGAGGCGCGAAGGTTCGAATCGTCCAGGGCTTCCAGTTCCATGGAGCGCTCTACGGAGCGCTGCTGAAGAGGAGATGCCCCGGCGTCCGGCTCATCGTCTGCGAGCAGGCGATCTACGGCCCGAACGAGGCCCGCCACCGCCTCGCGAGGAGCTTCTACTACCGTTCCACGGACATCGTGACGGCGAACTGCGAGGCGGTCCGGCGCGCGGTCATCGAGCGGGACGGGTTCGACAGGGAGAAGGTCGTCGTGATCTACGGAGGGGTCGACATCGATCGCTTCCGGCCCGCCGCCCCGGCAGGCGGGGAGGGGCCGGTGATCGGCGTCGTCGGGCGCCTGCACCCCGACAAGGGGCAGCGCCTCCTGGTCGAGGCGGCGCCCGCGATCTTCCGGGGGCTGCCGCGCGCGAAGATCCTTCTCGTCGGCGACGGGCCTCAGAGGGGCGAGATCGAGGCCCGGGTGCGCGAGCTGCGGCTCGACGGGCGCATCGAGCTCCTCGGAGACAGGCGGGACGTGCCGTCGCTTCTCGCGGGGATGGACCTCCTGGTGCTACCTTCGGCCAGCGAGGGGTTCGCGAACGCCGCGCTCGAGGGATCCTCCTCCGGGCTGCCCGTCGTCGTCTCGGACGTCGGCGGCAACCCGGAGATCGTCGAGGACGGGATCACCGGCCGGGTCTTCCGCCCGGGGGACGCGGCGATGCTGGCCTCGTGCGTCGTCGATCTGCTCCGCGATCCCGACACCGCGAGGCGCGCGGGGGCCGCGGGCCGGCGCCGGATCGAGACGATGTTCCCGCTCGCGGAGATGGTCCGCCGGCACGAGCGGCTCTACGATCGAATCCTCGCCGGCCGGGCGCAGAGCCATCTCGAGGCGCTCCAGACGGAGGCATCATGAACGAAGCGAAGCGGCCGCAGGGGGTCCCGTTCTGCCGCCCGGACATCACGGACGTCGAGATCGATGCGGTCGTCGAGACGCTCCGATCGGGCTGGATCACCACCGGCCCGAAGGTGAAGGAGTTCGAGCTGGCGTTCGCGCAGGCGATGGGGGCCCCCTGGGCGGTCGCCGTCTCGTCGTGCACCGCGGCGCTCCACGTCTCGCTCGCCGCGACCGGCTGCGGCCCGGGCAGCGAGGTCGTCACGAGCGTCAACACCTTCACCGCGACGGCCGCCTCGATCGTCCAGACGGGCGCCACCCCCGTCCTCGCCGACATCGACGAGGAGACCTTCAACCTGACTCCGGAGGCGGTCCAGCGGGCGGTCTCCCCGAGGACCAGGGCCATCGTCCCGGTCCATCTCGCCGGACAGCCGTGCGAGCTCACCCCGATGCTCGAGACGGCGAAGAAGCACGGGGCCGCCGTCATCGAGGACGCGGCCCACGCGCTCCCCGCGAGCTACCGCGGGCGGAAGATCGGCACGATCTCCGACCTGACGTGCTTCTCGTTCTACGCGACGAAGAACCTCACGACGGGCGAGGGGGGGATGATCACGGGCCTCGATCCGGCGCTGAAGGACCGCGTGGGCCTCATCGGGTATCACGGGATGAGCCGCGACGGGTGGAAACGGTACCTCGAGAAGGGCTCCTGGTACTACGAGATCGTCGAGCACGGCTTCAAGTACAACCTCACCGACATCGCCGCGGTGATGGGGCTCGCGCAGCTCGCCCGCCTCGAGGCGATGCAGGCGCGGCGCGCGCGGATCGTTCTCGGCGATGACCGACGGGGAGGCCGCGCGCGTCATCGAGGCGGTGCGCGAGGTCGTCCTGGAGAACCGTCGTTGACTCCGGTGAGCCCTGCCGCGTGCCGCATCGTCTTCGTGGGGGCGGTCGAGGAGGGGAGGCGCTGTCTCGAGGCGATGCTCGAGGACGGCGAGCGCTTCGCGGGCATCGTCACCCTGAAGGAGGAATGGGCCCGGGAGACGTCCGGGGCCGTCCCGTTCGACGATCTCGCGGCGCGCCACGGCGTCCCGCTCCTCAAGGTACGGGACATGAACCACCCCGCGAACGTGGAGCGCATCCGTTCCCTCGCCCCCGACCTCATTCTCGTCATCGGATGGACCCGCCTCGTGGGGGCGGAGATCCTCGCCGTCCCCGGAATGGGCGCCATCGGTTTCCACGCCTCGCTCCTTCCGAAGTACCGCGGGCGCGCTCCCGTGAACTGGGCGATCATCCACGGTGAGAAGGAGACGGGGAACACGATGTTCTACCTCGACGGCGGCGTGGACACGGGAGACATCATCGCCCAGCGCCCCCTCTCGATCGGGCCGAGGGACACCTGCGCGACGCTCTACGCCAGGGTCGCCGACGCCGCCCACGAGATGCTTCGCGAGAACCTTCCGCTCCTGAAGGCTGGAAAAGCTCCGCGCCGGGCCCAGGATCACTCCCTCGCCACGGTCATGCCGAAGCGCACCCCCGAGCAGGGGATCATCGACTGGTCCTTGGACGCCGACGCGCTGGATCGGTGGGTTCGAGCCCTCACGCACCCTTATCCCGGCGCCTTCACGCACATCGGGAACGAGAGGCTCTTCGTCTGGCAGGCGTCCGCGGTGACGGAGCCGGGGCCGCCTGCGCCGGGTCGGATCCGCGCCATCCAGCCCGGAGGCGTGATCGTCGGCGCGGGGGCCGGAGCCCTTGCACTCGAGCGCGTGCAGCTCCCGGGGGAGGATGAGGACTCGGCCGCCGCGATCGCGCTCCGGCGGGGATGGCGCGCCGGCACGACGTGCGGCGCGGGCGCGCCCGCCGCGGCGCCGGGAGGCCGGTCGTGAAGAAGGTGCTGGTCGTCTCGGCGCACCCCGACGACGAGGTGCTGGGCCCCGGCGGAACGCTGCGGCGCCACGCTCTCGCGGGCGACGACGTGACCGCGTTCATCGCGTGCTGCGGGACGAACCTGCGCTACGGGACGGAGGCGGAGCGGAAGCTCCGATCGGCGGCCTCGTCGGCGGCGGCGGCGCTCGGATTCCGCGAGGTCCGGCTCGGCGATCTGCCGGACCAGGGGCTCGACACGATGACCCTGACGCGGGTGATCGATCCGCTCGAGAAGCTCCTCGACGACATCCGGCCCGAAATCCTTTACACGCACTTCGCGGGGGACATCAACCGGGACCACCGGACGCTCTTCGAGGCGCTGGCCGTGGCCGCGCGCCCGTACTCCGCGCCGTACCTCAGGAGGTTCATCTCGTTCGAGACCCCCTCGTCCACGGAGTGGGGGACGTCGGCCGGGATGCCGCCGTTCGATCCGAACATGTACGTCGACATCTCCTCGACGCTCGAGGACAAGATCCGGGCGTTCGGGCTCTACGAGTCCGAAGTCCGTCCGGCGCCCCATCCGCGATCCCCGGAGTCGCTGCGCGCCCGCGCGGTCATGTGGGGGTCGGTGGTCGGATGCGCCGCGGCCGAGGCCTTCCGCCTCGTTCGCGAGATCGAGGCCCCCGCGTAGGGGAGACTCCCGACGCGGCACCGCATGCAGCGCCTGATCGACATCGCGGCTTCGGGGATCCTGCTCCTTGTCCTGTCTCCTCTGCTCCTCGTCGTGGCGCTGCTGATCCGTTTCGAGTCCTCCGGCGGCGCGTTCTTCAGGCAGGAGAGGGTCGGCCTCCACGGTGCGCTCTTCACGATGTTCAAGTTCCGGACGATGCGGCCGCCGCGCGAGGGAGAAGGCGTTCGCCTCGCGACGGCCGGGGACGATCGCATCACCTCGTTGGGGCGATTCCTCAGGTCGAGCAAGATCGACGAGCTGCCCCAGCTCATCAACGTGCTGCGCGGCGAGATGACGATGATCGGGCCACGGGCCGAGACGCCGAACTTCATCCCGTACTTCACGCAGGAGCAGCGGGAGGTGCTCGGCGTGAAGCCCGGACTCACGGGGCCCGGCCAGATCCACTACACGGTCCACCAGGCGGGGCGCATCCCCGAGGGGGCCGATGCCAACACCATCTACATCGAGGAGATCCTCCCGGAGAAGCTCGCGATCGATCTCGAGTACGTGCGCCACCGCTCCTGGCGCCGCGATCTCTCGATCCTCGGGCGGACACTCCTGGTCGTCCTGTCGCTCGGGAGGCGAGGGTGAGCGCGCGGCGGCTCCTGCATGGCGCGTACCTCCGGGCGCGGCAGGGGAAGGTCCTCGCCCTCCTCGCCGGGATGGAGCGCGACGAGTGGCTCTCGCGCGACGAGCTCCAGGCGCGCCAGCGCGCCAGGCTCCGCGAGATCCTGGTTCACGCGGCCGCGCACGTCCCCTTCTACCGCGAGATCCTCGCGGGCGCGGGAGTGAACCCGGGGACGGAGGAGCCCGCCGAGCTTCTCGCGCGCCTCCCAGTGGTCACGAAGGAAATGCTGCGAGAGCGGGGCGAAGCGTTCCGAAGCGACGACGGCGTCCCGCGGGGAGCCACCGTCAACTCGACGGGGGGCTCGACGGGACAGCCGCTCACCTTCTATCAGGACGATCTCTACCGTCTCCACCGGCAGGCGGTGATGTACCGGGGGTTTCGCTGGTGCGGCTGGCGCGTCGGCGGACCGCTCGCGTACCTGTGGGGATCCGACGTCGACTCGCGCAGCCACAGGGGGGCCGGCGCGTTGCGCGACGCGGCGCTCGGAGTCACCTGGGTGGACGCGTTCACGCTCGACGATCTCGCGATCGATCGCGTCCTGGACCGGATCGGCGCCGCGCGCCCGGACATCCTGATCGGCTACGCGTCCTCGATCCGTCATCTCGCCCGTCGGGCGCTCGCCCGGGGCGGGGGACCCCGTCTCCGGGCGATCGAGACGTCGGCCGAGCTTCTCACTCCCGACGCGCGGGAGACGATCGAGCGCGCGTTCGGATCGCGCGTCTTCGACCGGTACGGATGCCGCGAGGCTGGGGTCGTCTCCCACGAGTGCGGCGCGGGGGACGGGTGGCACATCAACACGGAGACGGTCTGGCTCGAGACCGATGCCGAGGGGCGGCTGCTCCTGTCGACCCTGATGAACTACTCGATGCCGCTGCTGCGGTACCGCAACGAGGATCTCGTCGAGCTCGGGAGGACCGGATGCCGCTGCGGGCGCGGCCTCCCGCTGATGACTCGCGTGGTCGGTCGCCGGGCCGACATCATCCTGAGCCCTTCGGGACGGGCGATCCACGGCGAGTTCTTCACGCACCTCTTCTACGGCGTCCCGGGCGTCGTGGAGTTCCAGGTGGTCCAGAAGACGCGGGAGGATCTCGTGATCCGCGTCGTCGCGGGCGAGTCATTCGATGAGGCGGCGCGCGGACGGATCGAGCGGACGATCCTTCAGCACGGGGACGCGGCGTTCCGGATTCGGTGGGAGATGCCTCGTGAGATCCCGCGCGGACGCTCGGGGAAGCATCGCTTCACGATCTCCGAGATCGACGCATGAGGATCGCCTTCTTCGGCGACGCGAACTACGTGGGGGCGCACGAATGGATCGAGTACCTCTCCCGTGAGGAGGGGTTCGAGGTCCATTCGATAGTCTTCCCGGGGCACGAGCATCCCATCCCCGGCGTCGTCAGCCACCGCCTCGAGGGACGATTCCCCGAGGGGAAGCTTCGCTACTTCCTCTGCGTCCCCGCGCTCAAGCGCGCGGTGCGCCGGATCTCCCCCGATCTGCTCATCGGCTACCGCGTGGTCTCCTACGGCCTGAGCGCGGCGCTCACCGGCTTCCATCCGCTGGTCCTGGCGGCGCAGGGGATGTTCATCGCGTCGCGCGCGACCCCGCGCCTCTCCAGGGCGTTCGCGCGCCGCGCGCTCGCGTCCGCGGATCTGCTTCACTCGTGGGCGCCGATCATGACGGAGAACATGCTGAAGCTGGGTGCCGATCCCGAGCGGATCATGACGCTGACCCGCGGCGTCGACGACCGGGCGTTCAGCCTCGGAGCGCCTCCGCCGGCTCCCCTGACGCTGGCCACGACGCGGCAGCTCGAGGCGTACTACAACTTTCCGACGCTCCTCGACGCGATCGATCGGGTCCGCGCCGAGGTCCCCGACGTCCGTTACCGCATCGCCGGGAAGGGGAGCCGGCGCGGCGAGCTGGAAGCGATCGTGCGCGCGCGCTCTCTCGGAGAAAACGTCGAGTTCCTCGGCCCCGTGTCGAAGGAGCGGCTGCCGGATCTTCTGCGCCGATCGCACCTCTACGTGGCGGCGGTGCCGAGCGACGGGACATCCTCGTCGATGCTCGAGGCCATGGCGGCGGGGGCGATCCCGATCGTGGCCGACAACGAGTCGAACCGCCACTGGGTGAAGGATCGCGAAGGGGGACGCCTCCTCCCTCCTTTCGACGCGCGCTCCTACGCCGCCGCGATCGTCGAAGCCTGGCGCGATGAGCGCTGGCGCCTCGCCGCCCGCCCTGCCAACCGACGGCTCGTCGAGACGCGCGCCTCCTGGCACCGGAACATGGCGCTCTTCGTCTCGACGTACCGCGAGCTCGTCGCGGGGAGCCGGCGCATCCCGGAGGTGGCGCGCTTCAGGGCCGACGCGCCGTAACCCCGTGTCTTGACGAAGCTTGTCGCGGGCGCTAGCCTTTGAAACTGTGCTTATGACCTCTTTCCGCACCGCGCGGCACCGTACCGGGGTCGATCCCTTACGTCTCAGGCCCCGCGAGGACTCCTGATTGAGGCGCCTCGTGATCGGTTTCGCTCTCCTGGTGGTTCTCGGATCCGGGCTCTCGCCCGCGGCCGTCATCAAGGTCAATCCGAGCACGATGCTCGTCGAGGGGGTGCTGAGCAACACGCACGTCGTCACCCCGAACCCGCATTTCAGCTGGACGGTTCCGAGCGGGACCCAGACTAACTGGCAGATCCAGATCGACTCCGATCCGAATTTCAACGGCCATTTCGGGCAGATCTGGTTCTGGGACAGCGGGAGCGGAAGCAAGAGCGGGCAGGAGGCGGCCACCGACATCCAGTACGCCTCGATCAGCGCTCCCGGTTTCTTCCCGCGATCGATCGACACGCGCGCGGATCTCATCTACTGGCGCCTTCGCGTCCAGATCAACAACGACCCGAACTGGAACACGGATCCGAACTACTTCAGCACCGGCGTCTTCAAGCTCAACCTGCTGCCGATTTCGTCGGACAACGTCAGCGCCGTCGACGAGCCGACCCCCGGGGCGATCCCGGCGATGGTCTTTCCGGCTCTGAACCCCTCGCCGAAGGAGTTCTTCGTGTCTCCCACCGGCGACGACGCCAGCGCCGGGACGCTCGCGGCGCCGTTCAAGACGATCTCCAAGGGGGTGACGGTCCTGAACCCGGGGGACACGCTTTCGATCCGGGCGGGCGTCTACAACGAGAACGTGAGGATGACACCGACTTTCTCGGGGGTGAAGAACGGAACCCCGGGGAACCCCATCACGGTGCGGGCGCGACCCGGCGAGTCCGTAACGGTCCGGGGCGTCACCGTGGGAACGCAGCCGTTCGCCCCCTTCCAGTTCGTCGGGGCGTCGGTCTCAATCCAGCACTGGGTTCTCGACGGCGTGAAGCTCGGCGGCACCGGCGCCGCCGTCGGAGTCTCCTTGAATTTCGCCGACTTCGTGACCCTCAGGAACCTCTCGTTCGAGTCGACCTTCAACTCGTCGGGCACGGGGATTCAGATTCTCGGGGGCGGGTTCGGGAACCGCGTCCTCAGCTCGGTCTTCGACACCAGGATGTTCGACATGCTCGAGAACGGAGGGTCGAAGTACCTGGAGGTGCGCGGGAACGAGTTCAAGAACCAGAACGGCCACGTCGCCATCCACTGGCACAACAGCGGGAGCCAGGGAGGCATCATCGAGGGGAACTCCTTCCACGATCTCGTGACGACGGAGGGCGGGATCTTCGCCTACCTGTCGTGCGACGGGCTCGTCGTGAGAGACAACCTCTTCTACAACATCAGCGAGGCGACGAACGGGTACGCCGCGGGCATCGTGCCGCTCCGGTGCGGCAAGGTGCTGGTCGAGAACAACACCTTCGTCAACAACCGGAGGGGGATCGGGATCAACGAGTTCGCCCGGTTCATGATCATCAGGAACAACATCTTCTTCAATAACCCGGGGCCGGCCCTCGACTTCACGCCGCTGCAGAGCGCGCAGCAGGGGAGCAGCACCGTCGGCACCGTCGTGACGCACAACTTCAGCTTCAACAACGTCAAGGACACCGACTTCTTCTACGCGCAGGACGCGAACACCGTCACGTTCGTGTCGAATTGCTTCGGCGGGCCGAACCCTTCCTCGAACCTCGCGTGCAATCCCAAGTTCGTGAACGCGGGTGCGAACGATTTCCATCTCGCGGCGGGAAGTCCCGCCATCGACGCCGGCGACCCGAACGTTCCGGTGCCGATCGGCGGCGGGGCCGCGCCGGACCTCGGCGCGCTCGAGGCCGGGGCCGCGGCGATGCCTCCCTACGATTTCCAGCCGGAGCTCACGCTCGGGGACGTCTCGCCGAAGTTCTCCTGGACCCTCGTCGATCGGGACAACGATCTGCACGCGCTCTTCCCGACGTCCTTCACGGACCTGGACACGCAGGCGGGGTTCCAGTTGCAGATCGACACGAAGAACACCTTCGACAGCGTCAGCGGGGACCGGCCGATCTTCGACTCGGGTGCCATCCTCTCGTCGACCTCCTCCTACATCGTCCCCGATCTCAACGCGCTGACGCCCGGCGACTACTACATGCGCGTGAGGCTCCGCGACGAGAACACGGCGGTGCTGGGCGCGTGGTCGAACAACGACTTCCGCGTGCGGATCGCGCAGGAGCCGACGCCTCCCGCGCTCGCGCAGCAGAATCCCGCGCCGGGCGCGCTGGGAGTGCCCCCGTCGACGAACGTCTCGACGCATGTGGTCGATTTTGGCGCGGGGGTCAACTCGGGGACGATCGTGATGCACATCGGGGTCAACGACTCCAGCGCGCCGACCCTCGTGTCGCCCTCCGTCACCCAGTCCGGCGCGACACCGGCGGATTTCCTCGTCACGTTCACGCCGGCGGCGAACCTCTTCAGCTCGGGAGACGTGATCACGGTGCGCGTCGTGGCGGACGACCTCTTCGCGCCGCCGAACCACATGGACGTGAAGTACTCCTTCACCGTGAAGGACACGACGCCACCCGCGGCGCCGGTGAATCTCAGGGTGATCCCGTGACGGTCGAAGCGCGCCGGCTCTCGGGTCGGGCCCTCGTGGGCGCCGCCTCCCTGGCCGCGTTCGTCGCCACGGCGGGCGCGATCCTTGCGGCGCCCGCGGATTCCATCGTGGCGCCGTCGACCGGCCAGGCGCCCCGCATCGAGCGCAAGACGGCACACCCTGGGCGGCGCCATCACGCGGCGATCCCGGCGGCGACGCCTCTCTTCCAGTCGCTCAGCGACAGGCTTCCCGCGGCGCCAGGGGAGAGGATTCGAATCATGGTCCGGCTCTTCGGCGGGACGGGGGCGGCGCGTCGCGCCGCTTTCCACCTGACCACGAATCCGGCTCTCGTCCGGTACGTGGAATCAGCACCCACCGGGGGAGGCGCCCTGATCGTGAGGGCCTCCCGCAATCCCGGGGAGCTCGTCGTCTATCGATCGTCCACACCCGGCGGCTTCGCCCAGACCGAGACCCTCGTCGAGCTGGAGTTCGAGGCGGTGGCTCCGGGAACGACGACCATTCTTCTGACCGGCGTGAGACTCTTCGACGGAGGCGCCCGCGATCTGCAGGCCAGCTATGAGTCAGGAACCCTTGTCATCGAGTAGGGCGCGGCGGGCGCTGCTGGCGCTGGCGTCCCTGCTCGTGTGCTCGGGTGGCCTGGTGCGCGCCCAGGCTTCCGTCGGAAGCATCGAGGTCGCGTGGAACCCGAACGTGACCGATCCCGACCTCGCGGGCTACCGTCTGTACGTGGACGACGACCCCAACACGTTTACCCTCGCGCCCAGCGCGGCGAAGCCGCTCGCCTTCAAGACGTTCGACGTCGGGACGGGCGTCGTGGATCAGGTCGTGGGAAATCTCGACTCGACCAAGGTCTGGTTCTTCGGTGTCACGTCGCTCGACGTCAGCGGCAATGAGAGCGGATTTTCCAACGTCATCAGCGCGCAGCCCAGCGTGACCCCCACGATACGCACCGTCACGCCGACCACGGCGCTGCAGGGTCAGGGCGGGATCACCGTCACCATCACGGGCTCCAACTTCGTCTCCACGAGCGCCGTGAGCTTCGGCCCCGGCATCTCGGTGGGGACGGTGACGACGACGGGGGTTCCGACCACGCTCGTGGCCACCGTCAACGTCGCCGCACTCGCCCAGGCCAAGCAGTATTCGCTGACGGTCACGAATCCCGGGGGCTCGAGCGCCGTCAAGGTCAACGCGATCACCGTGGGCGTTCGCCCGGGACGCGCCGACATCGACGGATCGAACCGCATCGATGGAGGCGATTTCGTGAGCATGCTCCTCGGGTTCCCTTCAACGGTCGGGGACGCGCACTACAACACGAACATCGACATGGATCTCGACGGCAACGTCGACGGCGCCGATCTGGCGATCTTCTTCAGCTTCTTGGGCATGGTGGGGCCGTTCCCATGAAGACGTCGTCAACCCGGACTGCCCTGGCGCTCGCGTTTCTGGCGGCGGCCGCGGCGGGCGCCGGCTGCGGAAAGAAGGCGGAGAAAGCGTTCCCTCCGGCCTCGCACGGCGTCAACGGGAGCTTCACTCCCGCCTCTCCCGCCACGTGCGCCCGGCCGGATCAGCTCTCGCTCCAACCCGCGTCGACGAACGGATCCGTGGTCAACATCAACCTGACCGCCACCGACTGTGACGCGTCGCTCCTCCTCAACGGGGTGAATTTCGAGCTCGGATTCGACGACACGGTGCTCGATTTCGTCGGCTGCTCGGCGGCGCCCATCCTCCCGGCGAACAAACTCGCTCCCGGGACCCCGGCCTGCACCGTCGCCGCCGCCGGGGATCTCATCGGGACCGTCGCGCTGGAGCTTCCGAGCTCCTTCCGCGTCTCGGGAGGCGTGTCGGCTCTCGTCCGCCTCACGTTCAGCGTCAAGCAGAAGGGGGTCAGCTCCCCCATCAATCTCCTCAACACGGACTCGCTCAGTGGGACGACCCTCTTCTTCGCGGATCCCGTGACGCAGTTCGTGACGCCGTACACTCTTGGCGGCGCCGGGTACGCGGGCGGCACCATCATCTCGAACTGATTTTCCTCCGCGAGCCGCGACCTCCCGACCACGCGATCCAGGACATCCCGGCCCGACTCGAACGACCAAGAACGTCTGCGAACCGCATCGCCGATGTCCCGGAACAATCGTACTTGTCCTGATTGTTTCCGCCCCACGCCACATTTGGGTTGACCAGGCGCCGGGAGTTGGGTAGATTTCGGGCACCTGCCCTTCGAGACGCCGGAGCGCGACGATGCGCGCCGGATGGCCCGTCCCGGAGCCCGTTATCGGGCGTCAAGTAAATCGTCGAGTCCGGGTGTCTTGTCGAGAGACCCTTGCGTCGAAAGCAGGGCTCATGGGAATGGGAGGTTCGCGTGCCGCAACGCCGATCAGTGCCCCGCACCATCGCAGCGCTCAGCGTTTTCACTCTGGCCCTAGTGGCGGCCCTTCCGGCGTCCGGCTCCACCTGCACGCTCACCGCGAACAATTGCGATTGGGAGGCGACGGTCACCACGAGCCGGCTCCAGATCGGCGGTGACGGCTCGCTCGGAAGCCGCGGGACGGTCGACGGCCACGGGACGCTCAGCGACGGTACCATCGCGGAGGCGGTCTACCAGTTCACGTTCGACCGCTCGACAGCGCGATTGACTCTGATCGTCACCAACACGACAAAGACAGAGGCGCACCTGACAGGCGTCTTCTTCAACGGGACCGCAGCGGTCAGCGGCCTGACCCTCATCTCTCACACGGGGACGCTTTCGTGGACGGCCGCATTCGACAGGGATCGCGCCGACGGGATCGTGGACAACGCCCCGTGGCTGGATTCGCTCCACGGTGAAGGCTTCGGGCTCTTCCATGCGTTCCTGAGCAACCATCCGTCGCTGAGCACCGGCACGGTCGACGGCGTGCCGAAGAACGAAATCGCTCCGGGGCACAGCGTGACGTTCGTCTTCCAGGTGAGCGGCGATCTCGTCCGGATTTCCGCCTGCTCGTTCACGTCGAACGGGTCCGTCATCCCTGCGGGCGACAAGATCGTGGATGGGAGCGCGCGCTTCCGCGACGGAGACAACGGCGGGGCCGGCGTGATCGAGACGTGCCACCCGGACAGCCTGCTCGTGACATTCGGCGCGTTCGACGCGTACGGGGCGGACGGCCAGGTGACGGCGCTCTGGGACACCGCCGCGGAAGTCGACAACGCCGGCTTCCGAGTTCTTCGCACGGACGTTCGCGCTCACACGACGGTGGCTCTCAACTCGAACCTCGTCCCCGCGCAGGGCTCCCCGACATCGGGCTATGCGTACGCCTACGTCGATACGACGGCGGTCAATGGTCGCAAGTACCGGTACCAGGTCGAGGACTGGGATCTCGGCGGGAAGAACACGATTCACGCGGGCAAGGAAATCGTTCCGAATCCTTCAAGACCGTCGGTCCGGCTCCTCGAGCCCGGGTACGACGCCGCGCTGAAGTCCGACACGCGCTTGAAGTGGGAGTCGGACGGCCGCCAGAGCTCCGTCGTGGAGATTTCAGCCGACGCCGGTTTTCCGACCACGGCCACGCTCCAGCTCAGGACCGCCGGGCGGATGGCGCGCTCCCTGACGGGACGTGAGGCGGATCTGGTGCGCGCGATGGGCGCGGCCGGGGAGGGGGGCGTGTACTGGCGCGTCACGTCCAGAGACGGGCGGGGCCAGTCGAGCCGGAGTCAGACCTACTTCCTTTCGACGACCAACTGATCCAGCGGAAGTGCCCGGGGGAGACATCCCCCGGGTGCGTCCTGTCGCTCGCCGGACCCTCATCGAACAATCCCAAGAAAGAATGAACCCCGGAAGCGGCAAGCGGTGCCGGGTCTCCAGCTTCGATTGGGGCGCGCAGAGGCCGGCAGCGCAGGCCCCCGCAGGACCCCATCCTCTGAAAAGGCCCGACAATCCGGTTGATCTGGGTTGTCGGCCCATGTATATTCCCGCTCTAATCGATCCGAGTCTGCTGAATCCTTGGCCCGGTTCACTGACACCCGGTGATCGAGCTTCGAGAGCGATCGCGGCGCGCCCGTCTGCTCTGCCAGCGTGCGCCGCGGTGGGACATCGTGCCCTGGGAACCATACAACCTTGCCGCTGCCTCGAGCGCAGTTGGGGGAATCATGAAGCATTCACATGCCATCGCGACGGGCGTCTTCGTCCTCGGCGTCGTCCTCGGCGCGTCGTCACCCTCGTACGCGCAGCGCGCGTGCAATCCCACGGTCAACCAGTGCCTCAGCCAGAATCTGACCTCCAGCCACACCCAGATCGGCGGCGGGGGTTCGCTTTCGAGCGCGGGCGTTTCCTTCAGCAATCCGGGCCGCCTCGACGACGGCACGATTGCCGAAGCCGACTTCAACTATTCCTTCGATCGCTCCACGGGGCGCCTGACGCTCGTCGTGATCAACCAGACCACGACGACCGCTTCCCTGACGGCGCTCGGGTTCAACACCGCTCCCGAAGTGACCGGGGTCCAGCTCATCTCGGCCACGACCGGTGCTCCACCGGGCGCCACGCTGACCCCCTGGCAGCAGGCCTTCGACAGGGATCGCACCGACAACAAGATTGACTATCCGACGGGCTCGAGCCTCAAGGAACTCCGCATGGACGGGTTCGGGCGGTTCAACGTGTTCTTCGGCAACAAGGGGATCGACACGGGGGGGAACGGCGGGAACACCCTCGAGATCAAGGCCGGCAAGAGCGTCACGTTCGTGATGCAGGTCACCGGAGACATGACCAAGATCACGGCCTGCTCGTTCACGAGCGTCGGCTCGTACATCCCGCCGGGCAGCAAGATTGTCACCGCGGTCGGCCGCTTCCAGGCCGGCGTGAGCGGAGGGAGCGCCTTCATCGGACCGTGCGAGGGCGGCAGCCTCCTCGTGAGCATGGCCGGCGCGCGCGCGACGGCCTCGAACTCCTCGGTCGACGTCGCCTGGTCCACGGCGAGCGAGACCGACACCGTCGGGTTCCGCATCCTCCGAAAGGACCTCCGAACTCAGGTGACGGTGGCCCTGAACGACGTGCTGATCGAGTCGAAGGGGAGCCCGGTGAGCGGCGCCGACTACTCGTTCACGGATTCGACGGCGGTCAACGGGAAGAAGTACGCCTACTCGATCGAGGACTGGGACATCACGGGCGTGAACACAATCCACGATCCGATGATCGCCAGGCCCAACGTGAACAACTCGGCGATCAGGCTCCTGGGCCCGTCGGACGAGGCCAGGCTCTCGGCGGGTGGAAGGTTTCGCTGGGAGACGGAGGGACGTCTGAAGATCGACGTCCAGGTTGCCGCGGATGCGACATTTCCTGATGGCTCCACGGTGCACCTCAAGGTCTGGAGCGGATCGAGCCGTACGCTGTCGCTCTCCGAAGCTCAGGCGATCTCCGGCCTCGTCGCGAAGGGGACGGATGGAGGCGTCTACTGGAGGGTCGTCGGAAGGGATGCCAGAGGCCAGGAGTTCACGGGCCCGACGTCATTCCTGGTCTCCGGGCGCTGAGGGATTGGCTCTGAGCCGGTCGGAGTCGAACGCGAGCATCAAACCGAAGACCCGCAGGGATCTCGTTCTGCAGGAAGTCGGGGACGAGGGGCTCGTTTATGACAGGGAAGGGGCCCTCGTCCACATCTTGAACGCGACGGCCCTATTCACCTGGAAACTGTGCGACGGTTCCCGATCCGTCGGGGTCCTGACGGATTCGGTCTGCGCGGCGTTCGCGGGGGCGACGGAGGACGACGTTCGGCGAGACCTTCAGGGGCTGGTTGGCCAGCTCGCGGAGCGCGGTCTGCTCGAGGTGGAAGGCTGAGTCCCGGCGCCCAGGGGGCGCCGTCAGGGTGTCGAAAACTCGAATCGGAGGGAACGGGGCGCGCGATGACGCGGGCTCGTTCCCTCTTTTTTGCTTTCAGGTGAGGGTGGATGACGGAGGCGATGACTTCGCACGCGGCGCCGGGCGCGAGGGCTAGAGCCCTCCGGATCCAGGCGCGGGCGCTTCCCGAGGACCGATACTCGATCCTCGGGGCGGAGGTGTCGCTCCGAACGGACAGCCGGGAAGTCCGCACGTTTTTCTCGCACGCCTACCGATGGTTTCCGTCGTCGTCGGCGCTCGTCGACATCGAGCTCGTGGCTCTCTTCGCGAGGACGGGAGAATCGGGACCTTCTGCGTCGGCGGGATCCTCGTGGATCGATCTCTCGCGCAGCGCGTCGCCGCAGAACCGCGCCTTTCTCTTCCTGCTCGAGGCCATCATGGACGCCGTGGAGGCGAGCGTGGTGGTCCACGGGGCGGCGGTGTCGCTCGGGAAGACGGGAGTCATTCTGGCCGGCCCCGCGATGGCCGGGAAATCGACCCTGGCGCTGGAACTGCTCCGCCTGGGGTATACATTTCTGAGCGATGACGCGGCCCCTCTCGAACGGCGATCGGGACTCCTCGTGCCTTTTCCGCGCGCCGTGGGCGTTCGGAAGACCGGGCTGGCACAGGCGCTGCCGCCGGAGGGCGTCCTCGAGCTCCCGCACAAGTGGCTCGTGGATCCCGAGGGGTTCGGCGCGTCGCTTCCCGCGGCGGCCTGCTCGCCGGAATACCTCTTCTACCTCGACGCCGACCCCGCCCCCCGGCCGGGCGCACGCGAGTTCGAAGTCGCTTTCGCCGAACCGGTTCCCGAGGTGGTTCGGGAGATCGGCCTCCTCCCGGGTTGCTCCGCGCGTTCCGTCGAAGGGCGTCCGTTTCCCGTGATCGCCGCGCGGTTCGCAGAAGGGGAGCGGGCGTTCGTCGCGCTCGCGGACCTCTGGAGCCGACGCCGCGACGCCATCCTCTTCATCGATGAAGTCCGGCCCGCGGCGCCGCGGAGGGCGGCGCAGCCGTCCATCCGTCGCGTCGAAGCGACGGGCCTCCTCCTCCCCATCGCCCGCGACGTCCTGAATCGCGGCGAAGGGGGAGCCTTGATGTCATCTCATGCGGGTCGACTCACATCCCTCGTGGTCGAACTCGCTCGACTCCTGGGTTCGGTACGCTGCTTCGCCGTCGCGTCGGGGTCACCCGGCGACACGGCGCTCGCCATCGACCGGATCGTTCGGGAAGGGAAGGACGGTTGATGATGATACGCGCGGGAAGGATCGCGCTGTGCATGCTGGCTCTCCTCGCGGGGCGCGGCCCGGCGTGGAGCCAGGACGTCAAGGTGCTGCACGAGGACGCGCGGGGGCTGGTTCTGGCCGTCACGGCCCCCGAGCCCCACACCTACGCGCACGCCACGCAGCGTGGATCCGTCGAAACGCGCATTCCCGGCGCAGTGACGCTCGAGCTCGAGGGCATGCCCGTCGTTCCCTACAGCAAGGCGCTCATCGGCGTGCCGGAGGGGATGCGCCCGGTCGTCAGGATCCTCGGAGGGCGCGAGGCCCGGTGGAGCGACGATCGCCTCGCCGTGTCCATCCATCCATCGTTCGGCCTCACCGAGGCGGACGGCTGGGAGGCGCCGGCGGACCCCGTTCTTCCGCGCGGCAGGTACCCCCGCCGCCAGGTCGAGGTCGCATGGACCGGCTGGCTCCGCGACGCGCACGTCGCGGAGATCCGGTTCTACCCGGTTCGCAGCGCCGGCGCCGGCGGCGGGATTCTCTACGCGCACCAGATCCTCGCGCGCGTCGATTTCGTCGCCGACGGTGCCGCGCGCTCCCCCCGCAGGGCGCCGGGATCCGGAACGGAGCCCGAGGCGGCGGTGGACGAGGCGTTCCACGAGATTCAGAGGCGCGCGCTGATCAACGCGGACCATTTCGTCCCGGCCCCGCGCCCGGCCGCCCCCGTCGGTCCTGTGGAGCCGGCGTCCATCGAAGGGCTCCGCACCACCCAGTCCGGCACGCCCGCGCCGTTGAAGATCTCGGTCAACGCGGACGGGCTCTACCGCGTCACACCGGCGGATCTCACCGCGGCCGGCATCAACCTCGCGATGGTGAATCCCCAGAACTTCCGCATCGAATTCCTGGGGAACGCGGTTCCGATGGAGGTCCTCGGAGAGGGGGACGGCACGTTCGATCCCAACGATCGCATCGTCTTCTACGGACGCGCGGCCACGGGGCGCTACACGCGCACCAACGTCTACTGGCTCCATTTCGACGGCGGCTCGACGCGCGCCGCGCAGCGCAGCGGCGCCTTCGGATCGCCCGCGACGACGCCGACCTCGTTCGTGACGACGGTTCACGCCGAGCAGGATCTGATCTACACGCAGAACATCCCCCCGGCCGCCATCGATCACTGGTGGTGGAAGCTCCAGTCGGCCGGAGATCCGAACTCGGCCAGCCTCCTCTACTCAATCAGCCTGCCGGGCGTCGATCCGACCCTTCATACCGTGAACGTGCGCGTCAACATCCAGGGGCGGACCCTGGCCACGGCGAACCCCGACCACCACACCCGGATTTTCCTGAATGGGACGCAGATCGACGATCGGACGTGGGACGGCCAGATCTCCTTCACGCACAGCGTCTCGGTGTCGAGCGGGCTGCTGATCAACGGGAGCAACACGGTCCAGATCGTGATGGTCGGCGACACCGGCGCGGCGGCCGATCAGGTCTACACGAATTTCATCGAGGTGGACTATCGAAAGACCTACGCCGCCGCCTCCAACAGCATCGTGGCGGACGGCGAGGGTTCGGGGAGCTTCCGGTTCTCGATGACGGGATTCGCGACCAACGACATCCTGCTCTATGACGCCACCGATCCGGCGGGGCTGACGCGCGTCACCGTGCCGGGCGGGCAGATCACCGGCGCCGGCCCCTTCACGCTCGGGTTCCAGGACTCCTTCACCTCCGATCGGCTGTACGCGGCCGCCACGACGGCGGGCCTCAAGTCACCGGCGGGAATCGTCCAGGACCTGCCGAGCACGTTGAAGAGCGCCTCGAACGGGGCCGACTTCATCGCGATCACGCCGCCGGAGTTCGTCGCGGCCCTCCAACCCCTCCTCACGCTGCGCGCGTCCCAGGGACGGCGCGTGCTGGTGGCCACGACCGACGACATCTACGACGAGTTCAACTTCGGAATCTTCGATCCGGCGGCCATCAAGTCATTCCTATCGTACGCCTACGCGAATTACGCGTCGCCGGCGCCCCAGTTCGTCCTCCTGAACGGCGACGCCCACATCGACTACCTCGACAACCTGGGATCGGGAGTCAAACAGTTCGTCCCGGCGACGCTGATCGTGACGCCGTCGATAGGCGAGGTTCCGAGCGACAACCAGTACGTGGCCGTGGCCGGAGGGGACAACCTGCCCGAGATGTTCGTCGGGCGCTTCCCGGTGAGATCGGCCGCCGACGTGACGACGATCGTCAACAAGATCCTGGCCTACGAAAACGCTCCGCCGGTCGCTTCGCTCAACGCCCAATCGCTTTTCGTCGCGGACAACGACGAGTCGAGCTTCGAGGCGGTTCTCACGAGCCTCGCGACGCTGATGCCCCCGACGATGGCGGCGAACAACATCTTCCTGAGTCAGCTCGGAACGGCGGCCGCCACGAAGACCGCCATCATCAACGGCATGGATGCCGGGGCCCTCCTCACGACGTACCTGGGCCACGGATCCGCCACCCAGTGGGCGGCCGAGTGCATCTGGGCGACGGGCGGCGTCAGCCCGTGCTTCGCGAGCGATCAGAACCTGCTCGCGGCGAGCAATCGGCCCACCTTCATCGTCGCCCTCAACTGCATCAACGGGTACTTCATCGATCTCACGAGCGCCGGCGCGGGACATGTGAACTTTTCGCTCGCGGAGCAGATGGAGCGCAAGGATTCCCGGGCCGGGATCGCCGTCTGGGCTCCCACGGGGCTTGCCAACGCCTCCGACTACTCGAGCATAGGGGACTGGCTCTACCGCAACGTATTCCTCGACCGGGATCGGGTGATCGGGCACGCCACGACGATGGCCGCGATCGCCGCGGTGACGCAGCCGCTGAACCCGGCCGATCTCATGAACATGGACGAGCTGATCCTCTTCGGCGATCCGGCGACGAACCTCGCGCTCGACAGCGACGGGGATGGGCTCACCGACAAGGCCGAGGAGGCGGTCGGCATGAATCCGGTGGACGGGGACAGCGACGACGACGGCGTGGGGGATGGCCAGGAGGCGTCGTACAACGCCGACACGGACGGTGACGGGCTCGTGAATGGCCTCGACCCCGACTCCGACAACGACGGCATCCTCGACGGGACCGAGCGCGGTATCACCGCCCCGGCGCCGGGGACCGATACGTCGAGGGGCTTCTTCGTTCCCGACGCCGATCCGAACACGACGACCGACCCGCTCGTCGCGGACACCGACGGAGGCGGGGTCGCCGACGGAGCCGAGGACAGGAACTTCAACGGGAAGCTCGATCCGGGCGAGACCGACCCGAGGGCCGGCCACGCAGGAGATGATCCGCTCTGCACGGCGGCGCTCGCCGAGATGACGAACCTCCGGATCGCCGTCTCGGGCCCCGACCTCCTGCTGACCTGGGACGCGCCGCCCGCGAGCCAGCGCTGCTCGATCGTCCGGGTTTACGCGGAGGACAACGCCCCGAAGCCGAAGAACACCTTCTCGCGCTTCCATGTGCTGGGCGTCTCGGGCTCGAGCTCCTTCACGCACCTGAACGGGGCGATCGACGGCGCCAGCCACGATTATCTCGTCGTGGAGTTCGATCCGCTCCACGGCGAAGGGCCGCTCGGCCACTACGGCCGCTAGAGGACAGGGCGACCGTGGGCGAGGTCAATCCTGGAGCCCCCGCGGCTCACGACCCCGCGGCTGGACTCTCGCCGCCGGTCTCCCGCGCCCTCCTCGCCATCTGGGCGCGGGAGGGAAAGTGGGCGGAGATCGCGCTCACCGGGGCGAGCATGGCTCCGCTCATCCCCGACGGGTCCCGTCTCACGGTGCGCTTCGGCCGCCTGGGGCTCGCCCGCGGCGATGTGGTGCTCTACGCGACGGAGAGCCGGCTCATCGCGCACCGCGTCCTCCGGTTGGGCCGGCGCGGCGCGCGATGGGGGTTCGTCCGGACCAAGGGAGATCCCGTGCGGTCCGGCGAGGCCGCCTGGATCCCGGTCGAGGACGTCGTGGGGCGGGTCGTGGCCGTGCGGCGTCCCGACGGATCGTCCGTCCTGTTGAACACCGCCGCCGGAAGGCTTCGCGGCAAGCTCGCGGCCGCGATCTCCGGCGCCGGCGCGTCGGTCGAATCGGCGGCCCGATCCCGGCTTGGCGTCGGCCGCGCATTGACCGTCACCCCCTCTCTCCTCCGGATGGTGGATCCGGTGGGACGCGCGGGGAGCGGACGGAGGCATCGCGAGGCGGGACTTCTCCTCCGCCCGGAGGAGCGGTTTCTCATCGCGTCGACCTCGCTGAGAATGGCCGCCGAGGACGACCGCCGGCTGCTCCGTCTTCTCGGCGGGGACGTCCCGTGGCCGCGGGTGCTCGGTTCGGCCGGTCGCCTCGGCCTCACGCCGCGGCTCTTTCGAAATCTCACCCGGCCCGCTTTCCGCGGACTGGTTCCGGCGACGACGATGGCCACGCTCGCCCGGGGCGCGCACGCGTCGGCGTGCCAGATGATGTTCCAGCTCGACGCCGTCCGGACGATGGTGCCCGTGCTCCGCGAGGCCGGCGTCGAACCCGTTCTCCTCAAGGGGGCCGCGCTCGCCGTCACGCTCTACGATCAACCGGCGCTGCGGACGATGCAGGACATCGACCTCCTCGTGCCGGAGGAGAGCGTGACGGCCGCGGTGCGCGCGCTCGAAGGTCTCGGACTTCGCGCGATCGATTCCGATCGCGGCCCGGCGTTCTACCGATCGCATCATCACGCGGCGCCGATGATCGGGATGGCGGGACGCGTGATCGTCGAGATTCACCGCGGGCTGGTTCCGCCGGAGGGCGGGCTCCGCCTCGAGACCCGTGAGTTCATCCGGCGCGCCGTGCGCGCCGGGTTCGAAGGGGCCTCCTACCTCGTCCTCTCCCCGGAGGACCAGCTGCTCCACGCGAGCCTCCACCTCTCCTACTGCGATCGGTTCGTCGGCAAGCTCAGGGATCTCCTCGATCTCCACGCGCTGGTGGATCTCAACGAAGGGCGGCTCGACTGGGGGCGCCTCCTGGAATCGGCCCGTGGGGTCGAGGCGGCGCGAAGCCTCTATTCCACGCTCGATCTGTCCCGTCGCCTCCTCGGCACCGGAGTGCCGGCGGAGGCCTTGAACGAGATGGCGCGCGCCGCAGGCTGGGATCCGCTGGCAGAGCGGCTGCTGCGGGCCCTCGCGAGGGCGAGCGTCTTCGCCGCCGCGCCGCACGAAGGGCTCCTGCCGGGCGCGTCGGCGCGCTGGATGTGCGGCACTCTGCTCCGGCGCACGGGCTGGGGCGGGCGCCTCCGGGCGCTGGCTCAGCTGCTCAGCGAGGCCTGACGGGCGCGCGTCTCAACGTCGCCGGACGGGGCGGCGATCCGGGTTGTCGGGGAACGAGACACGGGTGAGGCTCGGCCGGCCGGCGCGGGCCGCGGCGCCGAGGAGGGGATCGAGCGGGAGCGCGATCGGCCCACCGGCCGTCCGGAACTCCAGGGACGGCGACGTCGGATGATCGGCGCCGTCGAGCTCGGATCCCTTCCTCTCGATCCGCTCGCCGCTCACCATCTCGACGGTGATGATGAGCTCGTCGTGATCGCCTCGCGCGCGCCGCTCGAACCGGACCTCCCTGAGCTTCTGGAACGAAATGCGATGCCCCTGGAAGGAGAACGAGTCGAGGCGGATCTCCTCGTCGTGAAACCGCTCGCCTTCGGGCCCGCGCGGGGTGCGGTAGAGCGTGCGGCGGTGGAAGACGAACTGCGCGTCCGTCCCGGCCGCCGACACGCTCGAGCCGTTGGGGTCCACGTACGCCACGTTCACCCGGAATCCCGGATAGGCCGGCGCCGCCGACAGAATCGAGACCGCGAGAACGCTCGCCAGCGCGAGCGCCTCAGCTCTCGACGAAGACACGGTGCGCATCGCCGAGATCGCGGGCCGACGGAGTGACGATGGTCTTCGAGGAGATCGCGATGCGCCGCCCCTCGAGAAGCGCGGCGCGCACGTCGGCCTCGCTGACGAAAGGAACGGGCCCCGGCGTCGCGCGCGTTCCGGTCGGCGCGCCGCCCGGGGCGTCCGGGCGCACGGCGCGCGCGCGGGGGCCCTCGCGCTCCGGGGGGTCGGCGGGCCGTCCCGGCGCGACGACGCCCCGCCGGTCGGCCGCCGCGAGGATGAGGGCGCGCAGCGAAGCCGGGTCGGGGAGGCCCTTTGGCGACGCGGGTGCCGACGAGGGCGCGGGCACCGGCGCGGTGCCCGTTGCCGACCTCGGGAAGCCAGGGACAATCCCCGGTGGGCGGGCCGGGGGCCCGGGGGGCGCCTCCGCCGCGAAGGACCTGAGCTCGAAAGCCAGACGCTTCACGTTGACGAGGTGGCGCGGAGTGATGTTGTCCGAGGTGATGTTGCCTCCAAGGGCCCCGCATCCCAGAGTCATCGACGGATCCACGCCGGTCGTCACGCCGACCGCCCCGACCGCCGCCGGCGAGTTGACGACGATGCGGAAGACGGGCTTGCCGAGGGCGAAGCGCATGATGACGTCCCGGTCCCGCGCGTGGATCGACATGGTGTGGCCCATTCCGCCGTACGCCAGGATCTCGAGGCAGCGCGCGCACGCCGCCTCCCAGCCGTCCTCGACGTAGTAGGCGAGGATGGGGGAGAGCTTCTCGCGGGAGAGGGGCGCCTCCGCGCCGACGCGGTCGAGCCGTGCGATCAGGCACCGGGTTCCCCCGGCGACACGGAGGCCCGCCATCGCGGCGATGGTCGACGCGTCCCGTCCGACGATGGCGGTGTTCAGAGCGCCCGCCGGCGTGACGACGACGCGCTCGAGCGCCGCGATCTCGGCCGCGTCGAGGAACGCCGCGCCTTCGGCCTTCATCGCTTCGACCAGCGCTCCGTCGATCGGCGCGTCCGCGACCACCGCGTTCTCGGCGGAGCACAGGACGCCGTTGTCGAACGTCTTCCCCGCGACGATGTCGCGCGCGGCCTTGGCGATGTCGGCGCTCCGATCGACGAAGGCCGGGACGTTTCCGGGGCCGACGCCGAAGGCGGGCTTGCCGGAGGAGTACGCCGCGCGCACGAGCCCCGTCCCGCCCGTGGCGAGGATGATGCCCGTGAGCCGGTGCTTCATCAGCTCGCGCGTCCCCTCGATCGACACGTGCGTCATGCAGGCGATCGACCCCGGCGGGGCGCCCGCCTCGCGGGCCGCTCGATCGAGGACCCGCGCGACCTCCTGGACGCACGCCCTCGCGTTCGGGTGCGGCGAGATCACGATCGGGCACGCCGCCTTCAGCGCGATGAAGATCTTGTTGATCGCCGTCGACGTGGGGTTGGTCGTGGGGACGATGGCGGCGACGATCCCCGCGGGCGCGGCGATTTCGATGAGGCGTTTCTCGGGGTCTTCGGAGAGGACGCCAACGGTTCGCATCGGACGGATGAAACGGTGGACGTCGACGATCACGAACAGATTCTTCCGGGTCTTGTCGGGGACGTTGCCGAACCCCGTCTCGTCGTGGGCGAGACG